>JBMLRA010000235.1:0-12708 GCA_049241265.1 Chitinophagaceae bacterium | reverse complement strand
AAGCAACTGCCTACTACTATTATTTGCAACAACAATACGATAGTTCAGCAGTTTATTTAGAAAAAAGTTTAAGCAACGCTGAAAATAGAATAGAGAGAAGTAGATGGGAATACTTGTGTGGACAAATGTATCAAAAGGGAAAGCTATATGATGATGCTAATAGAATGTTTGCAAAGTCAATAAAACATTCTGCAAATCCATTGTTAGATGTGTATGCTCATTTAAATATGATTGGGCAATATGGCGATACAAGTAGTAATATTAAAAATAGAGCTCCTGTGGGCGATGTAGATGCATTAGAAAAATTGGCAAAAAAAGAACGTTATACTAGCTACAGAGATATTATTTATTATGCTGCTGCAAAAATTTGTTTGCAACAAAAGAATAAAAAAAATGCGGCAAACTATTTCTTAAAAAGTGCTACTTCTTCAATTGATAATCCTGTTCAAAAAAGCAAAAGTTATTTAGAACTAGCCGATTTGAAATACGATTTCAAGCAATACAAACCAGCCTACAGTTATTACGATAGTGTTGATTTGAAAGTGATTGATTCAATTGAAGTAGCAAGAGTGTTAAATAGAAAACCTGCACTTAAAATTGTTTCAAAAAATATTGATGCCGTTTTACTACAAGATAGTTTACAGTTATTAGCAAAGTTACCTGCTAAGGAGTTAAACCTGGAGCTAAAAAAAATATACAAGCAATACAAAAAAGCAAATGGAGGTAAAGAGGATGCCAATGATGCATTTGATTTTGGAAGCGACAATACAGCAATTACCAACGCTCCAACAGGATTTCAAGTTGATACAAAACCTGGTGAATTTTATTTTGCAAACGAGTCTGTAAAAGCTCAAGGAATTAAAGATTTTAAGGCTCGTTGGGGTAATCGTCCTAATGTAGATAATTGGAATAGAGCTTCTATAGCAGGTAATAAAATTGATGGAGATAAAAAAAGTGGATTTTCTGATGCTGAAAAAGCATTAACAGATAAGCAAGCACAAGCCAAAAAAACAGTTAAAAGAAACGAGCCTCAAAAAGAGGAAAATGATGTGTCTATAATGGGATTAGGTAATCCAGATGTTATTGATGATGCTAAAATTGGGAATGGTATATCAAATTCACGTAATGGAATACAAACTAAAGACAATAATAAAGATGATGTTAGTGAAGAAGTAACCCCAGAATCCTTGTTTAATGCCATTCCTTTAACAGCAGAAAAATTAGCTAGTTCCAATAACTCTATAATTGAAGCATTATTTAAAAACGGCGAGACGTTTAGCGAAAAATTAGATGATTATCCTTCTGCCATTGCTGCTTATGAAGAGTTGCTAAGAAGATTTCCCAAAAATAAATTTACCGAACAAGCATTATTCAATCTTTCATATTGCTATAAAAGAATGAACAGGGCTGACAAAGAATTAGCTACTCAGCAAAAACTAAGTTTAGATTTTAGCAATGGTAATCTTGCTAGAATAATGAAAGATAAAACTGCTAACTCAGAAAGCGATTCTGCAACTAGGCAATATGCTGGTGTTTACAATATGTTTTTAGAAGGTAAATACGAAGAAGCTAAAACAGCTAAAAGCCAAGCTGATAGTGTGTATAAACAAAAATATTGGAGCCCACAATTATCTTTTATCGAATCTGTATACTATATTAAACAAAGAGAAGATAGCATAGCTATTCATCGATTGAATTTAATAGCAAACGGCAATGCCGAACCTCAATTAAAAGAGAAAGCAAGAAAGATGATTGAGATATTGAAAAATAGAAAACAAATTGAAGAATACTTGTCAAACCTTGATAGCAATGGACATTATGATAGTGCATTGGCAAGAATGAATTTGTTAATGAAAGATTCTTTAGCTAAAGCCAAATTGCAACAAGAAAAAGAACGCCAAAATGTGTTAAAAATTGATTCATCATTAATTGGTAAACCTTTTTTTAATAATCCCAATGAACCACATTATGCTGTGCTTTTATTAGATAATGTTGATGATGTTTTTATTAATGAAACAGTTACAACATTTAATAAATACAATAAAGAATCGCTTGGCAATAATGCACTTACAGTAAAATCTTTAAAACTTAATCAGCAGTATAATTTAATACTGATAGGTACATTAAGCAATGCCCCAAATGGTATTTCCTATATTGATGATGTTAAACTGCAAACAAGCAAATTATTACCTTGGTTACCTACATTCAAATATACTTATAGCTTAATCGGTACTAGTAATTTAGAGATATTAAAGGCAAATAATAATATGGATAAGTACATCAAATTTTTGAAAACTACTTTTCCTAATAAATTTTAAAAAAGGAGTATTTAATATGTAAGAAATAATATTGAAAACTTTTACATATTGAGTTTAAATACTAAACAAAAAATGAGCAAACCAGTTAAAATATTTTGGAAATTTTTCTTTGGAAGCCTTGGTGCTTTCATCCTTTTTTTGTTGTTGTGCAATTGGGGTGTATTTGGTAAGATGCCCTCTATTGATGACATACAAAATCCTACTGCATCCTTATCATCACAAGTGTACGCACAAGATGGTAGTGTTATGGGTAAATATTTTTTAGAAGATAGAACAAATGTTGAATATAAAAATATTAGTCCTAATATTATCAATGCATTAATTGCTACAGAAGACGAACGTTTTTATAAACATAGTGGAATTGATTTAAGAGCCATAGCACGTGCTATTCGTGGCCTAGGGCGTGATGGTGGTGCTAGTACTATTACTATGCAAACAGCAAAAAATTTGTTTACAGAAAATTGGGCAACCAAGAATTTTTTGTTAAGAGCAATTCAAAAATTTAAAGAATCAATTATAGCAGTAAAACTTGAAAAAAACTTTACAAAAGAAGAGATAGTTGCATTGTATTTAAATAGTGTTGAATACAGCGACCACGTTTATGGAATTCGCAACGCAGCTAAAACTTTTTTTCAAAAAGAACCAGATAGAGTAAGTGTTGAAGAAGCAGCAATGCTAGTTGGTATGGTAAATGCACCATCACTTTACAATCCTCGTCGTAACCCCAAAAATGCTTTTGATAGAAGAAATATTGTTTTAGATCAAATGAAACGCAATAATTATTTGCGAGAAAAACAAGCCGATTCGTTAAAGCTTTTTCCAATTGATATGAGCCATTATAAAAAGCTAGATGAAACTAATGGTTTAGGCCCATATTTTAGAATGGTGCTTGGAGAAGAACTGAAAAAATGGTGCGACGAGCACAAAAAATCCAATGGTGACAATTATAATTTATATCAAGATGGATTAAAAATTTACACCACCATCAATCCTCGTATGCAATTGTATGCAGAAGAAGCAGTAGCAAAGCATATGAGTTATATGCAAAAGCTATTGAATCAACAACAAAATATTAAGGATAAATCTGTTTGGAATGGATATGAAAATGTGATTGAAGCAGCTATCAAACACAGCGATAGGTGGGCTTCTAGCAAAAAAATGGGAATGAGTGATTCTGAAGTTAGAAAGAGTTTTAATGTTAAAGTGCCAATGAAAATTTTTGCTTGGAATAGTAAACGAGAAAAAGATACCATTATGAGTCCATACGACTCTGTAATGTATTGCAAACAAATGATGCAAGCAGCTTTTATGGCAATGGATCCTGTTAGTGGAGAAGTGAGAGCGTGGGTTGGTGGCATTGATTTTAAAACATATAAATACGACCACGTAAACTACAACACTAAACGTCAAGTTGGTAGCACAATGAAGCCATTATTGTATAGTTTAGCAATTGAGCAAGCAGGCTTAACACCTAGTAGTATTGTGCAAGATGTGCAGCAACATTTTGGTGCTTATGGTAGTGTGCCAGCTACTTCAAGAAGCTGTAGTGGAGGCTCAATAACAATGGCTGAAGCATTGGCTAAATCTAAAAACTGTGCAACAGCCTATATTTTAAAGCAACTAGATCACACAGGTAATAATTCGGCAAAAATGTTTGTAGATTTTTTAAATAATAAATGTGGTTTACAAACAAAAATAAATCCAAACCCATCAATGGCATTAGGGGCTTGCGAAATATCGTTATTTGAAATGATGCAAGCTTATAGTATGTTACCAGGAAGAGGGTTCAATGTGAAACCAATTTTTATAACAAGAATAGAAGATAGAAATGGCAATACTCTGGAAGCATTTACTCCAATGCGTAGAGAGGTAATTAGTGACTTAACAAGCTATCATGTTATTAATATGATGAAAGGCGTTGTAGATTATGGCACAGCAAAAAACCTAAAATTAAGCTACGATGTTAGTGGAGATATTGCTGGAAAAACTGGTACGACAAATGAAAATACTGATGCTTGGTTTATGGGCTATACACCACAATTATTAGCAGGTTCGTGGGTGGGTTGTGATGATCAATTTATACATTTTAGCAAAGAAAATTATGATGGACAGGGTGCAAGAGCAGCAATGCCAATATGGGCATATTTTTATGAAAAGGTAAGCCACGATCCCAATATTATTGGAATAGACCCTACTATCACATTTGCTAAACCAGATATTACTAAGCAAGATTTTGGTTATGATGATGCAATGGGAATTAAAATAACTCCTGGTGCTGCTTTAGAAGATGCAGGCAATGGAACGTCTGAACAATATGCTCCAACAAATGTTCCTACTCCTAGCATAGAGGATATTCCTGCAGAAAGTAATTTTGATTTAAAAACAAATAAGGAACAAAAGCAAGATGCTGATAATCCTTATGCAGAGCCAATACAACAGCCAAAACAAAAGGATGATAAAAAAACTGCTGATTTATTGAAAAGCCCAGCTGATAAACCCAAGTCTCCCAAAGCTGTGATGCCTCCAAAAGGACACAGATAGTATTATTAATTAACTCGGTTAAGTTTTTTATATCAAATGCAAATAATTACAAAATATTTTTCAGATTTTACTCCCAAACAAATAGAGCAATTTGAAATGCTATTGCCACTTTATAAGGAATGGAATGAAAAAATAAATGTGGTATCTAGAAAAGACATTGAAGAATTGTATTTGCATCATGTATTGCATTCTTTGTCAATAGCAGCTTATGCCACTTTTTCTAAGGTTACCAAAGTAATTGATATTGGCTGTGGTGGTGGTTTTCCTGGAATTCCTTTAGCAATTTTTTACCCCGAAACTGAATTTCATTTGGTAGATAGTATTGGCAAAAAACTAAAAGTGGTGAATGAAATTTGTGCAGCTGCTGGCATTAAAAATATTACTACACAACACACACGAGCAGAAGAAATTAAAAATCGAAAATTTGATTTTGCAATTAGTAGAGCTGTAGCACCTTTAAAAGATTTATGGTTTTGGAGTAAGCCACTTTTGAATGTTGGATTAAAAACCAATGTTGAAAATGGATTGATTTGTTTAAAAGGTGGCGATTTGCATCAAGAAATATCAGAAAGTAGAACAAGGCCAAGAATGTTGGATGTCTATGATATTTTTAATGAAGATTATTTTAATGAAAAATTCCTACTGCATATAAGCAGATAGCTAGTGTTAGCATTTTTAATTGCAACATATTTTGTTTCCCACATTAATTTGAATAAGCTACTTATGCTGCTATTTTTGGCAGGATGAAAAGATATGAAGATACTTATAGGCATAAAGGCCTAAGACAACAATTGGTTAATATTTTAAAAGATAAAGGCATTACAAATGAGGTTGTTTTAGATGCTATTAACACTATTCCTCGACATTTTTTTTTAGACTCTGCTTTTGATAAAATTGCATACGAGGATAGGGCTTTCCCAATAGGAGAGGATCAAACTATTTCCCAGCCTTACACAGTAGCTTATCAAACACAGTTATTAGATATTAAAAAAAACGATAAAGTTCTTGAAATTGGTACTGGTAGTGTATATCAGGCTACAGTTTTAGCACATTTAGGAGCAAGAGTTTACACTATTGAAAGGCAAAAAAAATTGTTTGAAACAAATAAAAATTATGTTTTCAAAGCTAAATATCCCAATTTAAAATTCTTTTTTGGTGATGGTTTTCAAGGACTGCCCACGTTTGGTCCATTCGATAAAATCATTATCACAGCTGCTGCTCCATTTATTCCTCCTAAGTTAATAGAGCAATTAAAAGCTGGTGGCTATATGGTTATTCCAGTTGATGAGGGTAATGCACAAAGAATGTTGCGTATTACTAAAAATGCTGATGGAACTTACAGCGAAGAAAAATTTGAAGAGTTTTCGTTTGTACCTATGCTAACAGGTAAAAATGGCTAGTTAGATTGTTAATTAAAATTCTAATTAGCATTACATTGTGTTTTACCTTTTTTTTGCACTCTTTATCAAAATGCGTAGACCAAACGGTATGATATATTATAAAACAGAAGCAGAAGTGGCTTTAATGAAAGAAGCAGCAGTATTAGTTAGCAAAACATTAACCGAAGTTGCTACAATGTTAAAAGCTGGTGTTACTACATTGCAAATAGACAAATTGTGCAACGAGTTTGTTAAAGATCATAAAGCTATTCCCTCGTTTTTAAACTATAATGGTTATCCCTTTACCATTTGTGCTAGTGTAAACGATGTTGTGGTACATGGCTTTCCTAATAATGTGGAATTGAAAGAAGGTGATATAGTTTCAATAGATATGGGTGTAGTATTAAATGGTTGGCATGGTGACCATGCCTACACTTTTGCTATAGGAGAAATTAGTGAAGATGTTGCAAAACTTATTGCAGTTACAAAAGAAAGCTTGTATAAAGGAATAGAAAAAGCTATTGTAAATAATAGAATTGAAGACATTTCGTATGCCATTCAAGAACACACACAAATTAAAAATGGTTATGGTGTTGTGCGTGAATTAGTAGGTCATGGCTTGGGAAAATCTCTGCACGAAGACCCTCAGGTGCCAAACTATGGTAAGCGTGGTAACGGACCAAAAATGAAGGAAAATTTAGTACTTGCTATTGAACCAATGATTAATATGGGTACTAAAGATGTTTATACAGAAGAAGATGGCTGGACAGTTAGAACCAACGATGGTAAGCCTTCTGTGCATTTTGAGCATGACGTTTGTATTAAACGAAACAAAGCTCTCATTCTTTCAGATTATAGTATCATAGAAAAAGCCGAAAGAGAGAATATCAATCTTTCGGCTTCACCCATTATTCCATTTTAATCTTTTAAGGGTTGTATTGTATTAAACCATTATTGTTATCTACACTTGTAACATTTCCACCAGCATCATATCTTACATTTACATTATCAACTCTAGATAGGCTAGATCTAGAATTATAATAAACATTTGATCTTCCAACTGTTTTAAAAAAACCTTCAAAATCGTAGTCCATTATGATGTTACCAATTTTATGTACCGATCTGTTATAATTGTATTCAATAGGAATACCTCCAATACTTTCTGGTGAGCCAAAATAGTTTAGCTTAGGTTGTGGTGCATTTGGGTCTCCAAACTCTTTAAATTCTGTTACTTTACCATTTTGCGACAAAAGAATGGAACAATTATTATTGTAAAGGCTTAAACCATATTTTCCTCTATTATTTACATAAAAAGTATATTGCATATTAGCATCACTACTTTTACTTGCAATAGGATAATCGCCAGATGTGGGTCCTGCATTTAAACCATTTGCATAGTTATTAGGATTATAATATGTTTTTGGATCTTTTGAAGCTGTAGAACTGCTTTGCTGCGAGGGTTGTTTGGAATACTTATTGGTATAATCTCTATAAACAACTTTTTCTTTAGGTTGTGAAATGACTTGTTGTTGAACAGGTGGTTGATAAACTTCTTGTACAACTTTAGATTTTGCAGTTGGTTGTTGTGTATATTTTTGTTGAGATTGTACAGGCACGTAAACAATTCTTTCGATATTTTGAGTTTGTACTGGGTCTTGTTTGTATGTTATTAATACCGGTGCTTGTTGTGAATAATACTTCCTTTTTTTCTTGTAAACAGGCTTTTTTGTTATAGGTTTTGCAACTGCATTTTGTGCAACTTGAACTTTACAGCAAGGATTATTTGGGTCGTGTTGATGTTTTTTTGCAGCCTGTTGCAATTGATGATTTGTTTGAAAATTATTTACAATATGCGTATTTTTTTCTGCTAATTCATCATCAAATAGAAAGCTCATCGCCCCGCCAGCTGATGGCTTACCATAACGAACATCATCTTCTGGTGCTGCTTTTTGCGGAATAGCAGGTTTTAAAATATATGTTTTTGTGTTATTTGCCTTTAAAATGGTTCCTTTAGGTACATTAAAGCCACGAAGTTTGGTGTTGTTTTTATTATCGTTTACTTGAACTTCCTGTGGGACAGTTTCTGGTTGCAGTTGCTGCATATTTTTTTCTTCATCAATGGGTGCTAAATCAGGCATTGTTGATGTTGGTTGAGCATTGCTCATTATACCTGAACTCTTTATTTCTATCCCCTCAATGGGTGCTAAATCAGGCATACCATTACTTTGCTTTGCATTTACACCATTTGCTGAAACGTTAGCACTATTGTCTTGAACGATTGGAAGTAAATCAATCATTTTTAATTGATTGTTTGAGCTTTGTGTTCTAGGACCAACTGTTTCAGTTTTATTTGTTTTTATTGATGATACATAAACAGGTTTATTAGGGTTAGCTTGGTTGATAGTGGCTTTGTTATTATTGAATCTAGATGGATCTAGAGTTTCTACAGAGGTTTTCTTGTTATTATTAGTTGGTGGTGGCGTATAGGTAAGAGGTTCAAGTGAAGCACTGTAAGCTTGGCTTGTATTGTTTGTAAAAGATTTACTTCCATTATTATTTACCTGTTGATTATTACTTGTATAAGTAATATCGGTTAATGGGGCTAAATTATTATTAGTTTGATTATTGGTACTAGCAGTTTTGCTATTATAGTTTGATGAATTATTCACATTATCATCCACCAAACTGTTAAATCCATTATTATACGGCGTTTTGTTGGTTAGAATTTCGTTTCCACCAATTGCTGGATTCATTCTGCCTCCAACTAAAACAATTTTTTTTGTTTGATTTGGAGTTAATGATATTGATATAGGAGCAACATCTTTTGTTGTTGGAAGAATAGTTATAGATTTATTATTAACTGGTTGCAATATTCCAGCTTTTATCAAATGGCTTTGGCTATAACTACTTGATATTGCAAGAAGTGATATGTACAATAAAGAGAGTCTTTTCATAAATGATTAATTGAGATCAATTATTAATATAATGAACGAATTTGAACAGTCTTTCTTGTCTTGTGGGGAAACTTTAAAACAAATTTAAAGTTAATTAACAATAAAGATGCCCATTTTGACTATTATTTATAAAAAACCCTCCAGTTTTTTGGAGGGTTTTGATTATTTATATTCTATACAAAGTTTAAGCCAACATTCTCAAAGGCTCTTCTAGCAAACTTTTTAATGTTTGCAAAAATGCACTTCCTGTAGCTCCATCTACAACTCTATGGTCGCAACTTAAAGTTACTTTCATAATATTTCCAGGAACTACTACACCATTTTTTACAACAGGAACTTGGCTAATGCCACCTACTGCAAGTATGCAACTATCTGGAGGATTGATAATGGCAGTGAATTCATCAATACCATACATTCCAAGGTTGCTGATAGTGAATGTATTTCCCTCCCAATCACTTGGTTGTAATTTTTTATCTTTAGCTTTTTGTGCAAAATCTTTTACCTGAACACCAATTTGGGTAAATGATAATGTATCTGCATTTCTAACAACAGGTACAAGCAATCCATCCTCAACTGCAACTGCAACTCCAATGTTAATGTGGTTGTTATATCTAATAAAATCTCCCATCCAACTGCTATTTACTTTTGGATGTTGTTTCAAAGCCATTGCAGTAGCTTTTAAAACCATATCATTGAAACTGATTTTAGTTTTTCCATCAGCATTTAATTTGGTTCTTGCAGCCACTGCTGCATCCATATCAATACTCATTGTTAAGTAAAAATGTGGAGCAGTAAATAAACTTTCACTCAAACGCTTTGCAATTACTTTACGCATTTGTGAAACAGGCGTATCTGTGTATGATACTTGCGAAATAGGTACACTTGGGCTACTTATATTGTTTGTAACAACAGCAGTAGGCTGTGATGCACTTTTAGCTTGTGGGGTATAATTATCAATATCACTTTTTACTATTCTTCCATTATCGCCAGTTCCTCTTACATATTTTAGATCGATGCCTTTTTCAGCAGCTAATTTTTTGGCTAATGGAGAAGCGAAAATTCTACCATCATTTACAACAACCTCGCTTATTGTTTCTTGCTTTTCGCTGCTTTCAACTTTAGCTTTCTCTGTTTCAATAACTACAGTTGGTTGATTGTTGACAGTAGATTGTCCATCATTTTTCAATCCTGTAACTATTTCGTCAATGTTTAATCCATCTTTACCAATAATGCAAAGCAAATCATTTACTTGAATTTTTTCACCAGCTTTAGCACCTTGATATAGTAGAATCCCATCTTTATAACTTTCCAACTCCATCGTTGCTTTATCTGTTTCAATATCAGCAAGCACATCACCTTTTTTTACAACATCTCCAATATTTTTTTGCCAACCAGCCACAACACCTTCTGTCATTGTATCACTCAATCTTGGCATTAAAACCACTTCTTCCATTTCAGCAAAGTTTACAGTAGATGGTTTGTTATTTGTAGCTGACTGTACTTTTGCAGGTTCTTCTATTTTTGCAGTTTCGGGTTCAACTGTTTTAGGAGCTTCAATTTTTCCAGAAAGTAAACTAGAAATATCTTCACCTTCTTTGCCAATTATTGCTAATAAGTCATTCACCTGGAGTTTTCCACCCTTGGTAGTACCAACGTGTAGTAAAACACCATTTTGATAGCTTTCTAATTCCAAAGTGGCTTTATCTGTTTCAATTTCAGCTAATAAATCGCCTTTCTTTACAGTGTCACCAACGTTTTTATTCCAAGATGCAATTACACCTTCTGTCATTGTATCACTCAATCGGGGCATTAAAATCACTTCTGCCATAAATATTAAGTTTTGTAAGATTGGTTTTGCTTATTCAATCTTAATTGTTCGGTTATGTTTGAGGGCGTGAAATTAAGGCAATTTGACATTGCATTAACAAAGCCAATAAGTTTTTATGCTAACGATAGCGAAAATTACTACAATAAAGGGCTGCTACAAAATTGTAACAGCCCTTTATTTAGTTTATTCTTTTAAGAATAATGTTATTCAATAACTAACTTTTTGGTAGTTTTTTCAGTTGCAGTTACTAAACTCACAAAATACATTCCTTTACTTAGTGTGCTAATGTCTATTTGATTTGTTCCAATGCTTACAACTTGTGTTTTTATTTCCTTGCCAAGTAAATCTGTAATAACAATTGTTGAAGTACCTACTAGTTTATCAAATTTTAAATTTACCATTGATTTTGCAGGATTTGGATACATTGTAAAATCATTACTCGTTGTTAATTGCTCATTGTTTACAGAAACACCCTTAGCCATACAGCTAACAACTGTGCCACTCATAAATCTACTATTGCTACAACCATTAACGGTAATTCTATAATTAAGACTTGCAAATCCCAGCCCAACAAAATTAACAGTACCTAAATTACTTACTGTCATTACATTATTATTACTGCTTGTCCAAGTTCCTCCAAGTGGAGAACCAACTACATCAAATGTTTTATTTAAGCAAAACTGTCCAGTTCCAGCACCAATTTGAGGATTGATTGTTGTAGGTGCGTAAGTAATGTTTGGCACATTTGGTGTTGGATTAACTTTTACATTTTTTACAGCATAAGCACTACAACCTGTTGATGTGTTGTTTACTGTATATCTGATTTCTGCTATTCCAGCATTTATTCCAGTTACCAATCCTGTTGAATTAATTATTGCCCTACCTGCAACACTGCTCCAAACGCCACTTGGAGTTGCATTTGTTAGTTGAGTTGTTGCTCCAATACAAATTGAAGAATTGCCAATGATTGGTGCAATGGTTACTGGTGCTACTGTTATTGTTTTGGAAACTGTAACTGGGCAACTTACAGGTGGCGACACTACATAATTATATGTAAAGTTTGTTGAAAAACTAATAGTTGCAGTACCGGCACTTTGTCCTGTAATATTTGCTTGACTTTGCGTAATATTGGTTGTTGGTACAGATGTCGTTGTACTAGTAGATGCAGATGTTGATGATACTGTTGCAACAGAAGGATTGCTACTACTCCAAGCCCAGGAATTTGTAATATAATGAGTTCCAGTAGAAATACTTGTAGATAAAGATTTAAAGCTACCTATTGTGCAAATGGTTGTATCACCACTTATGGATGGAAGTTCATAAACTAATATTGACTTTGAATACCATGTACTACACTTTGAAATTGGATTCACTATTCTGTAATATACCTCATTAGTTACCCCAAATATTTTATAAAAATTAAGTAAACCATTAGCTATCGTTCCACCACTAAGATACCAGGTTCCTCCAGCAGGAAGTGTTGTAGAAATGGGTGTTGATGAATATAATTGAAGACACCTGCTAACAATGATATCTGAACCTGCATCTACAAAAATAGTGTTTGTTGCATTCACAATCATTGTTATTGAATTGCTTATAAATACTGACCCATTTGTTAAAGCACAAGTAAACACATCATTATTTGCAATAGTATTAGTTGTGTATGTGGTAGCATTTGCACCAATAAT
>JBMLRA010000234.1:0-1725 GCA_049241265.1 Chitinophagaceae bacterium | reverse complement strand
CCTCAATGGAAGAAATTTCATTTAACTCAAGAGAAACAGAGAAATTTGAAAGAGGCATTCATGAAAGGCAAGAAGAAATGAAAAATGAAACATTATCCTTTTTACTTTCAACTGGTGGTGCAGGTCCTATCAATCCAGAAAGCTTAGGTTATATGTTACCCGAATTTTCAACAGCCGCTCCACAAGCAAAACTATCTGGCACCAATTTTTCTTGGGCACAAAGTTTACAACAAGCTGGTAATTATATGCCATATTATCAGATGGGGGTGGTTCAAAGTGAAGGGGGTGGTTTAAGTGGGACAGATAAAGCAGGTTATGGATTGAATGCTTTAGGAACAAGTATTGGAAGCATGACCGAAATTATGAATTATGGAATAAGGTCTGCAACTTCTCAAACTGGAATGAGAGCACAACTGCAAGTATATGGTAAAGCAGGTGCTAGAATGCTAAATCATTTAGAGGGTGCTAGTAGGAAACTTGGATTATTAGGTGTTGGGGTTACAGCATTAGATGCTGGTTTAAAAGGGCAATGGCAAAACCATCATACGGCTGATGTATTAATTGGATTAGGTAGTACTTACTATTTAGCCTTACTTGGACCAGCTGGTTGGGCAATTGGAGCGGGTTATTTTTTACTTGATGTTGGAATAAAATCTTACACAGGTAAATCAATTACAGAAAATTTATTTGACCCTAACTCTCCATAACTATGTACAAATTCATTTTTGCATTTCATTATTTGTTCTTCAAGAAATTTAAGAACAATACTTCTAGGAGTATGGCAGCATCATTTGTTGCAATAACAATATTTTTTCATTTCTTCTTAGTTTGGAATAGCCTAAGATATTTTACAGGTATAAACATTTTACCAATTAAATCTATTAGTCAAGATTACTTTACTAACAAGTTGTACCTATTACCACTTGCTTTTGTTTATGATTTTTTATTTGTTTTATACTACACTCACAAACGAGCAATGGTGATAGTAAATAAATATCCAAAAGATTATAAAGTGATAACAGTAAAAAATGTTTTGTTGGTTTTACTTATAATGATTGTACCCTTGCTGATAGGAATACAGTTTTTACAGCACAGTCAATAACGAAATAAGCCCGATTTAATCGGGCTTATTTGTTATGTGACATATATGTAACAAAAGTGTCTAATCATTCACACGAAAAAAAGTTTATTTTTTTTACAGAGCAGCAATATTATTATTATTAAAAAAGTCTTTGAACTTCTTTTTAGTGAGCATTGTCTCAATCATACCAAATACAACAGATTTATCCTTTTCATCCAGTTCAGCAATAAGCCTCATTTGTTCGTTAGTTGTTTTATCTTCTAAAGTAACTTCCTTCGGAACTGATTTACCAATGTGTACAATCTGGTCAATAGAAATGCCGTAAAACTTGGTAAGCTTATCTAAAAGCTCTAAAGAAATTACTCCGATTCAGTTTTCAATTTTACTAAAAATGTTGGTGCTTAATATTTTGGTTATTTAACATGTTATTTCATATCGAATTTTACTTCTTACTTATATCACCTATATTTACATTGGAAGCACACCCATTGCCATGTACAAAAAGAACACAGACGAATTGTATTATTTTCACCTGGATGTGATGGGAAGTTTGGTAGCAATAACAGATGAAAGTGGTATTTTATTAGAGAGCCGTAATTACGATCCTTGGGGTAAACCTAGAAATCCACAGACACTTGCTTATA
>JBMLRA010000233.1:0-3312 GCA_049241265.1 Chitinophagaceae bacterium | reverse complement strand
AAGAACATTTTGGTAGAATATTTAGAAACAATGCTAAAATGAGTGCTATGGGCATAACACAAATAGCAGCAGTAATGGGAGCTTGTGTTGCTGGTGGTGCTTATTTACCCATTATGAGTGATGAAACTTTGATGGTTGAAGGTAATGGCAGTATTTTTTTAGCAGGAAGTTATTTGGTAAAAGCTGCTATTGGTGAGGATATTGACAACGAAACTTTGGGTGGTGCAAATACACACAACGCTATCAGTGGCATTGCAGATTATAAGTTTAAAACAGAGCAGGAATGTTTAGATTATATCAAAACAATGATGAGTCGTTTGGGTGCAACAAAAACTGCAGGATTCAATCGCAGCAAGGCTTTTGCACCAGCAAAAAATACCGAAGAAATTTATGGTATAATGAGCGAAGGCAATTTAAAGCCCTACAATGTGATTGATATTATTGAAAGAATTGTAGATGCCAATGAAGATAACACCACAAGCTTTGATGAGTTTAAACAAGACTATGGAAAAACTATTGTTTGTGGCTATGCAAGGCTTGATGGCTGGAGTGTAGGCATTGTGGCTAACCAAAGATTGATTTGCAAAACAGCTAAAGGAGAAATGCAAATGGGTGGTGTAATTTATAATGATAGTGCCGATAAATCTGCACGTTTTATAATGAATTGCAATCAAAAGAAAATACCCTTA
This sequence comes from Chitinophagaceae bacterium, assembly GCA_049241265.1. Lineage (GTDB taxonomy): Bacteria > Bacteroidota > Bacteroidia > Chitinophagales > Chitinophagaceae > CAIVPM01. Next base: position 2,623 of record JBMLRA010000233.1, on the reverse strand, counting down.
ATTTTTTTACAAGATGTTACTGGTTTTATGGTTGGCAGCAGAAGCGAACATAGTGGCATAATAAAAGATGGTGCAAAATTGGTAAACGCAGTTTCAAATTCTGTTGTGCCCAAAATTACAATTGTAACTGGAAATAGTTATGGGGCTGGTAATTATGCTATGTGTGGCAAAGCTTATGACCCACGTTTTATATATGCTTGGCCAAGTGCAAAAATTGCTGTAATGGGTGGTGCTGCTGCATCTAAAACATTAATGCAAATACAAGTAGCTAGTGAAAAAGCAAAAGGTAAAGAAGTAAGTGCTGAAGACGAAAAGAAACTACTAGATGAAATAACACAACGTTACGAAACGCAAACATCACCATACTACGCTGCTGCAAGGCTTTGGGTTGATGAAATTATTGACCCAAAAGAAACACGACATTATATTTCGCAAGCCATTGCAGCTGCTAATAATAACCCTAATATTGAGGATTTTAAAACAGGCGTTTTTCAGGTATAATATTTATTTTACAATATCCTCAATTACTTTACCAACGCAACCACTTGGCATTTGAATGTCTAATAAAGCAGCTAATGTAGCTGCGATATCTGTCATATAAGTTTCCTTGTGTGTATTTCCTTTTTTAATGCCCCAACCATACCAAAGTAAAGGAATGTGTGCATCATAAGGATTCCATAAACCGTGTGTAGTGCCTGTTTTCATTCCATCAATATATCCCGATTTTAAAATAATTTGTATGTCTCCGCTTCTATTTTCAAAATAGCCATTGGCAAGCATTTCTCTAATGGTTTTATTCATTGGAATTTCCATTAACTCACTCAATTCAAAAGCATTCATTACTGCATCATTTTGCTTTAAATAATTCAATATCCATTTTACTATTTTTTCTTCATCAATTTTTAATAAATGAATGGCTTTTTTGTTTAGAGATATTTGATAGTTTTCAAAAGCAAGAATGGCTGTATCTATTGCAAATATTTCTTTTAATTGTTTGTTCATCTCCTTTTTTGCAGCACCATCATCAAATACACCCCCAGGCAATTTATGTTCTTTTAAAAAACCAGGTACTTGTGCTACAGCATGGTCTGCAGTTAAAAAAGATAAATAATTACCCAACCCAATTTGCTTATCTAAAACATCAAATAATTTACCTAATTCTTCATCTAGCTTAATGTAACAATCTAATAACTCCCAGCTATTAGGACCAAATGAATGACCAATATAATCTGGGCTCGAAAAACTAATTGCAAGCATATCTGTTTCATCGCCCTTACCCAATTTTTCGTTAATCAATGCTGCTTTAGCTATTTCAGCAGTTAATGTATTTCCATAAGGTGTACTAATAACTTTGTTATAATCCTTATTAATGTATTTTACTAAATTATTGTAGGGAAACCCCAATGCACTATCTCCAAAGGTTTTGCTTTCATAGTTTTCTATATCATTGCTACAATACTGTAAATAAGTAGCTTTAGGAAGTTTAATATCCCAGCCTAACTTGTAAAAAGAATCTACTAATTTTCTATCATTAAATTCGTTTAACCATTTAGGTAATTCTTTTGTGTAATAGCTGCTGCTAATAAAACTTCCTGTTCCTTTATCATACCAATATGCAGCATTTGCACTATACCCAGCAGGCAAAATAGATCCCCTATCTTTAACAGCCACACCAATAACTTTACTTTTAAAATTTGAAGCCAATCTCAACTCGTCTCCAATGGTTGTTACTAGCATATTTTTAGGGCTCATTTTACCAGCATCTTTTTTTACATTGCCAATTCCTTCAACATTTTTATCCTCGGTACAATAAGCCATTTTATTATCCAATTTATCCCACCAACTATTGCCAACAATACCATGTATATTTGGTACACTGCCAGTGTAAACACAAGCATGTCCACAGGCAGTAACAGTGGGTGCATAATTAATCATAGTATTATTACAGTTAAAGCCATTATTCATCATTCTTTTAAAGCCACCATTATTTTTAAATAGTGGTTTAAACCGCATTAAATAATCCCAACGCATTTGATCTATTAAAATACCAACAACTAATTTGGGCTTTGGTGGTGGTGTGTTTTGTAATTGAGCGGCACTAGTGCCAGAAAATAAGATAACTGATAAAATAGCAATAAAAAATTTCATCAAAAAGAAGTTTAATAACAAATGTAGGATAATAGTAATTGATAGATTACGTACACCAAATTATTAAATTGTTTATTAATGTGCTAGTAACAAAAAGTAGAACTAGATTACTTTTAAACAATTGTGTTTGCAAAAATGAAAGCAACTATATTGCATTACTTTTAATTTAATACGATGCGAATTATACTTTTAAGTTTACTTTTTATTGTTGGTTGCACAACACAAAAAACAACTGACATAGTTGGAACTTGGCAATATCAAATTACAGAAAATTTAGTAAAAAACGCATCGAAGGATAAAAATGCCAATTCTAATTTTGATAAAAATATGGAAGGAAACAAATTAGTTTTTTTGAACGATAGCTTAATCAATTCTTCTAAAATTATTAATGGCAAAGACAGTGTTTTTCAAACAGGCAAATATTCAATAAAAAAAGAAGGAACTGCAATTGTATTTGACAATGGAATTGAATTGA
>JBMLRA010000232.1:0-10690 GCA_049241265.1 Chitinophagaceae bacterium | reverse complement strand
TGAACCAATACATTAAACGATTCAGGAACACCTGCTTTAGGAATATTGTCTCCTTTAACAATTGCTTCATACGTTTTTGCACGTCCAATAATATCATCAGATTTAAGAGTCAATAATTCTTGTAAAATGTTAGCAGCACCATAAGCCTCTAATGCCCAAACCTCCATTTCACCAAATCTTTGACCACCAAACTGAGCTTTACCACCCAAAGGTTGTTGTGTAATTAAGCTATATGGTCCAATGCTACGAGCATGCATTTTATCATCAACCATATGGTGTAATTTAATTACATAAATAACACCTACAGTTGCCTTTTGGTCGAATCTTTCTCCTGTTTCACCATCATAAAGATGTGTGTGACCGTTTAATGGAATTCCAGCCTCTTTGCACAAATCTTCAATTTGAGTAGTGCTAGCACCATCAAAAATTGGAGTTGCATATTTTCTGCCTAATTTCAAGCCTGTCCAGCCTAAGATTGTTTCATAAATTTGACCCAAGTTCATCCTTGAAGGTACACCTAATGGATTTAACACAATATCAACAGGTGTTCCATCTTCCATAAATGGCATATCCTCTGCACGTACAATTTTGGCAACAATACCTTTATTTCCGTGGCGACCCGCCATTTTATCACCCACTTTCAATTTACGTTTAACAGCTAAGTAAACTTTTGCAAGTTTTAATACACCAGCTGGTAATTCATCACCAATTGAAATGTTGAATTTATCTCTTTTAAATCTACCTAATTCCTCGTTATACTTAATTGTATAGTTGTGTAATAAAGTATTAATAGCTTGGTCAACTTTATCTTCACCAGTCCAACCTAATGGATTAATGCCTTGAACATCTAAAGTAGAAAGGTTTTTAGCATTGAATTTAACACCTTTACCAATTAAAGTTTCACCATAGCTATTCGTTACACCATTTGATGTTTTTTCTCTTAAAAGGATAGTTAGTTTACCAACTAATTGTTCTTTTAAATCGTCAACAACTAAGTTATGAGCTTTTTCTAGTTTTTCTAGAGCAGCTTTTTCACGAACTTTAGAGTTCTTATCTTTTTTAGCACGTTGGAATAATTTTTTATCAATAACTGTTCCTTCAGTACCATTTGGAGCTTTAAGAGAAGCATCTTTAGCATCACCAGCTTTGTCACCAAAAATGGCACGTAAAAGTTTTTCTTCAGGTGTTGGATCGCTCTCTCCTTTTGGAGTAATTTTTCCAATTAAAATATCACCTTCTTTAATAGTAGCACCAATTCTAATAATACCATTTTCATCTAAATCCTTAGTAGCTTCTTCACTAACGTTAGGTATATCAGAGGTCAACTCTTCCTCACCCAATTTAGTATCTCTTACTTCTAATTCATATTCATCAATGTGTAAAGAAGTAAATAAATCTTCTCTAACAACTTTTTCATTAATTACAATCGCATCCTCAAAGTTGTAACCTTTCCAAGGCATAAAGGCAACTACTAGGTTTCTTCCCAAAGCTAATTCACCATTTTGAGTAGCATAACCTTCTGTTAAGAAGTCGCCTTTTTTAACGTGCTGTCCTTTTTTAACTGCAGGACGAAGATTGATACAAGTTGATTGGTTCGTTTTGCTAAACTTAGTCAATTTGTAAACAATTAAGTCATCGTGGAAAGAAATCAATCTATCCTCATCATTTCTATCGTATCTGATATGAATTTCTCTTGAATCAACAAACTCAACAACACCTGTTCCTTCTGCATGTATTTGGATACGTGCATCTAAAGCAGCTTTTGCTTCTAAACCAGTACCAACAATAGGTGCATCCATTCTAATCAATGGTACAGCTTGACGTTGCATATTCGATCCCATCAAAGCACGGTTAGCATCATCATGTTCTAAGAATGGAATTAATGAAGCTGATAAACCAACAATTTGATTAGGAGCAACATCCATAAATTGAACATCTGCCTTATCTAAAATTGGAAAATCGCCAGTATCTCTACTTACAATTTTATCGTTTACAAAGTTTCCTTTATCATCAACAGGAGTATTACTTTGTGCAATTTTCTTTTCTTCCTCTTCTTCGGCACTTAAATATTGAAACTCATTCAAGTTTACTTGACCGTTAGTTACTTTATGATAAGGAGTTTCGATAAAACCCATATCATTGATAGCAGCGTGAACGCAAAGTGTAGAAATAAGACCAATGTTTGGTCCCTCTGGAGTTTCAATAGTACATAAACGACCATAGTGAGAATAGTGTACGTCACGAACCTCAAAACCTGCTCTTTCTCTACTTAAACCTCCGGGTCCTAATGCTGAAATACGACGTTTGTGTGTAATTTCAGAAAGCGGATTAGTTTGGTCTAAGAATTGAGATAACTGCGATGTACCAAAGAATGAATTGATAACTGAAGATAAAGTTCTTGCATTAATCAAATCAACTGGAGTAAATACCTCGTTGTCACGAACGTTCATTCTTTCACGAATAGTACGAGCCATACGAGCTAAACCAACACCAAATTGTGCATACAATTGCTCACCAACTGTTCTTACACGACGGTTTGATAAGTGATCAATATCATCAATCTCTGCCTTAGCATTCGTTAAACGAACTAAGTATTTAATAATTTCAATGATATCAGCCTTGGTTAAAACCTTTTTATCTATAGGAGTGGCGTGTTCAAGTTTTCTGTTTACTTTATAACGACCTACTTCTCCTAAATCATAACGTTTGTCAGAGAAGAATAATTTATCGATAATACCACGTGCAGTTTCGTTATCTGGAGCATCGGCACCACGCAATTGGCGATAAATGTGCTGAACAGCCTCTAATTCACTGTTTGAGGTATCTTTATTTAAAGTGTTGTATATAATGGTGTAATCTCCACCTAATTCTTCTTTTTGGATGAAAATACTTTCGATTCCCATTTCAACGATGGTTTCAATGCCATCTTCATCCAAAACTGTATCACGCTCCATTACAATTTCGTTACGCTCAATGCTAACAACCTCACCAGTATCTTCATCAACGAAATCTTCAACCCAAGTTCTTAATACACGAGCAGCTAATTTTCTGCCAACGTGTGGTGCAAGTGTTGCTGCATCTACTTGAATTTCATCAGCCATTCCAAATAACTCTAGAATGTCTTTATCTGTTTCAAATCCAATTGAACGTAATAAAGTAGTTACTGGGAACTTCTTTTTACGATCAATGTAAGCATACATTACATTATTAATATCTGTAGCAAATTCCATCCAAGCTCCTTTAAAAGGAATTACACGGGCAGAATAAATTTTAGTTCCATTAGGGTGTGTTGATTGACCAAAGAATACACCTGGAGAACGATGTAATTGAGATACAATTACACGCTCAGCACCATTAACAACAAAAGTACCACGAGGAGTCATATAAGGTATATTACCTAAAAACACATCTTGAACAATTGTTTGGAAATCAACGTGTTCTTCATCATTACAACTTAAACGAAGCTTTGCTTTTAAAGGCACAGCATACGTTAATCCACGCTCCATACACTCAACAATTGAGTAACGTGGTGGATCAATAAAATAGTCAAGAAACTCTAAAACGAAGATGTTACGAGTATCAGTAATAGGAAAATTTTCCTTAAATACTTTAAACAAACCCTCGTTGTTACGCTTATCTGGCGTAGTTTCTAATTGAAAAAACTCTCTGAAAGATTCCAATTGGATATCTAATAAGTCAGGAGCATCGGCTAGGTGTTTTGTTTTACCAAAATTAACCCTAGTGTTTAATGTAGTTGTAGACATAAATAGTGTAATCCGTTTTTAGCTAAAATGTGCAATTTGCAGATGTTTTAATGGCCATAAATTCATCTGCGGTACCTAATCCATAAAAAATAAAGGATTGCAAAAGTAGGGGTTTGAGGTAATATGTGGAAAAGTTTTTTCTTTTAATATGGATTAATTTGCTTTTGAAACTAAAGTCTATGATATTTATATACTTTACTTAGATTTATTTGTAATACAGTATGCTTTTTTTAAATAAATGTTCAAAGTTGATGAATACCTGTGCTAAGATTAATTAGAGTATTACCATATTTTGAAAATGTCGAAATAATTAAATATGCTTTTTAAAACATTTTTTCTCTTACAGAAATTTAGATATGTTGCTTTTATACCACCTGCTATCCCAAACTCCAACTCATTCCACCATCCTTTTCATCTTTTAACACGATGCCAGCAGTGTGTAGTTCGTTTCTTATTTTATCGCTAGTTACAAAATCTTTTTTGGCTTTAGCATCTTTTCGAATGCTAATTAAAACTTGCATTGCATCATCTAATTTATTATTACTAGTAGCAGTATTTTCATTTCTTAAGCCAAATACATCAAACAAATAACTATGTAATGTTTTTTTCAATAATTCAAATCCATAGCTGCTAATTTCAGCAGGCTTAATTTGTCCACCTTTTAATGAATTTACAATAGTTGAAAGTTCAAATAAATTGCCAATAGTTTTTGCTGTATTAAAATCATCATCCATACATTCTTTGCAAGCAGCAGCAATACTTTCAATTTTAATATCTAATTCTGTTTTCCCATCATCTTTAATTCCAAATTCCAAATTACTAACTATATCTACTGCTTCCATTAAACGTTTTAATCCTTTTTCAGCATCCTGTAGTCCTTTTATGTTGATATCTAATTCTGATGAGTAATGTGACTGCAAAAACAAAAATTTCAATACGCTTGGTGCATAACCTTTGTCCAACAAAGGGTGATTACCACTTACAAATTCCATTGGCAATATAGAATTACCAAGGCTTTTGCTCATTTTTTGTCCATTAAAGTTTAGCATATTGGTATGCAGCCAATACTTTGCTCCTCTATGCTTGCAGTTGCCAACATTTTGTGCAATTTCACACTCGTGATGCGGGAATTTTAAATCCATTCCCCCACCATGAATATCAAAAGTTTCACCCAAGTATTTCGTACTCATTGCACTACACTCTAAATGCCAACCAGGAAAACCTTTGCCCCAAGGGCTGTTCCATTGCATAATATGTTCTGGACTTGCTTTTTTCCATAAAGCAAAATCTATTGAATTTCTTTTTTCTTCTTGACCATCTAAATCTCTGTAGCCAGCCATTAACTCATCAATATTTCTGCCACTTAAAACACCATATTTATGTTGGTCGTTATACTTTTTTACATCAAAATAAACAGAGCCATCTACTTCGTAAGCAAAACCATTTTTCAAAAGGGTTTCAATCATCTCAATTTGCTCAACAATATGTCCTGTTGCAGTTGGTTCAATAGTTGGAGGAACAGTATTAAAAGCATCCATAATTCTATGAAAACTCACAGTATATTTCTGTACAATTTCCATAGGCTCTAAACTTTCTAGCTTTGCTTGACTTTCCATTCTGTTTACTCCTTCACCTCGTTCATTGGTTAAGTGTCCAGCATCAGTAATGTTTCTTACATATCTTACTTTATACCCCAAAAAAGTAAGGTATCTGTAAATCATATCAAACGAACAAAAAGTTCGCAGATTGCCAACGTGTGGTTCGCTATAAACAGTTGGTCCACAAACGTACAAGCCAACGTGATTTGGAATTATTGATTTGAATTCTTCTTTTTGACGTGTTAATGTGTTGTATACTTTTAAACTCATTGTTCTGTTCAGATTGCTTTATTCTGTTAATGCAGCGAAAATAAGAATGTAACCTGTTACTGTTTTGTTTTTTCTGATTGGTATTTTTTAAGCATTAAATCTGTTACCAATAAACTATGATCGCTTAATCCTTCTTCAACAATATCAAATTGAGTTACCTCAAAATTATTATCTGGCATTATGTAGTCTATTCTTAAAATAGGCGATAAAGAATTGAAAGTTTTACCAAAGCCCCAACCTTTCTTCAAAAAAGCATCTTGTTTATCACCTCTAATTCGCCAGTAATTATTATTGTTTGCAACTTCATTTAAATCTGCACAAAACACAATAGGATGTTTAGTTGTTGAAAAAAAATCAATAACAACATCTGTTTGTTCGCTATGAGTAATTAAGGTGTTATTTAATTTACTAATAATACCTCGGTAGTTTTTTTTGGGAATTGTTTCATCTTTGGCAACAGCGTCAATTTCTCTAAATTCATCTTTAGAGAATTTATAAGAATCTAAGTGAGTTGTAAAAAATGAAAGCGTATCATCATTAATTGCTACATCTGCTGTTATAATATTTTCGCCATTTTCAAATCTTGTACTATCGGTTTTAATAATTGGGTATTTAGAAAAAATAGCACTGCCACTTCCATGTCTGTAAGGTCCAATTATCCAACCAGGGAAACAATAGTATGGATATTTTTTCCTGATTAAATCAAGAGATTTACAACCGCTTCTACATTCTTCAAATTCTTGCAGGCAAATCACATCGGCATTTTGCTTGAGTAAAGAGCTAACAATTTCATCTATAGAGTGTCGCTTTAAGTTGTTGTTTTGAGGTCTACCACTCATATTGCCAATATTCCAACTTACTAATCTAATATTATAATTTGCTTTATTTTTCTTGAAAGTAGTGTTGGTGTTAAAAGCAAAAATTACACTAGCTTGTTTGTATCCACAACATAAAACAATAAAAAAGTAAAGTGCAATTTTTCTTTTTACAAAAAGCCAAAAAAGGATACTAAAAAAAAGAGCCAGAAAAAGATAAGGCATTGCAAAGCCAATGAAACCCAATATTCCAAAATATTTTGATGAAAGCCAGGGCAGTAAACAGCCTATTAAAAATGTTAGAGCAATAATAATGTTTACAGAAACCAAAGTGTATTTTGTATATCGCCTGAGCCAGCTTTTTTTCATTAAATGATTTATTTGGATTTTTTAGATTAATCTAGTCTAAACTCTTCGTGCATTTCAGGAACTACTACATCTTTAAAGCGTTTCTTCATAAGACTTTTTTGAAAATCTAACTGTACGTCTTCTTCTCCATGAATAATAAAAACTTTTTTTACTACATCAGGATTTTGGCAACTTAAAAACTGACATAAATCATCATAGTCGCCATGAGCACTCATACTTCTCATACTGCCAACCTCTGCAACTACATCATAAAACTCACCATAAATTCTAACTTCTTTTTGACCATTCATTAATTTACCACCAAGACTATGAGGATCACAATATCCAACTAACAAAATGGTATTTTTTTCATCATTAATGTTATTAGCAATATGATGTTTTATTCTTCCAGCATCTGCCATACCACTTGCAGATATAATGATACAAGGCTGCTTTAGTTGATTCAATGCTTTACTTTCATCTGCACTTTCAATAAAATGCAATCCAGGAAAATCAAATGGGTTGTCATCGTGTTCTAATATTTTTTGTACCCGATTATTAAACAGTTTAGGATAGTTTTTTACAATTTGTGTGGCTTTGCTGCTTAAAGGACTATCAACATAAACAGACACTTTAGGTAAGCGTTTTTCTAAACTCAATTGATTTAAACTATATAATAATTCTTGCGTTCTACCTACACTAAAAGCTGGAATAATGAGTTTGCCTTTTTTTTGTATGATTGTTTTTTCTATCCATTGCATTAAAGTATTGGTAGAATCCACAACATCATCGTGCAAACTATTACCATAAGTACTTTCTATTATAATGTAATCGGCTTGCGGAAAGGTTTCTGGTGATTTTAAAATAATATCTCTGTATCTACCAACATCTCCACTAAAAGTAAGATGAGTAGTTTTTCCTTCTTCTGTTATTTTTAAATGAACGCAAGCACTTCCTATAATATGACCAGCATCTGTAAACATCGCTTGCACACCATCTATTACATTATACCATTGATGATATTCTATTACAGATAAAAATTCAATGGCTTTTTGAGCATCCTCTAAATCGTAAATAGGCTCAATAGGTCTCTGCCCTAACTTCTCTCTTTTTTTATTAATGAACTTGGTATCATCTCTTTGAATAATAGCTGAATCTTGCATTAAAATACTTGCCAAATCTTTGGTTGCAGGAGTGCAAAAAATGGTTCCTGTAAAGCCGTCTTTCACAAGCTTTGGTATCAATCCACTATGATCAATGTGGGCGTGAGATAAAATCATTACACTGATTTCTGTTGCATCAAAACCTAGGTGTGAATTCAATGCATCTGTTTCTTTTCCCAGCCCCTGAAACATTCCACAATCTAGTAAAATTTTCTTTCCATTTTTTAATGTAATCAAATGCTTAGAACCTGTTACAGTTCTAGCTGCTCCGTGAAATGCTATTTTCATATAATTATTTTTTTGCTTTAAAACTCCAAGTAAATATAAACCTTGCCACATCTTCTCCTTCAATATTTTTTCCTATTGAAGTACATTGAACTATTGTGCCAATATTTTCATTGATACTTTGTTCAATTGCAGCTTCAATTTTATCACCATCATTGCAGGTAAAGGTAATTTTACCCACAGCTTTTTTATAAAATTCAGCCTCAAGCTTAACAACAAGCATACTTACGCCAGGTTTTCGTTTGTAAATTTGAGCAAAAGCCAAAACACCTGTACTTAATTCTGCAGCCATACTTAAAACAGCAAAATATATTGACTTGAAAGGATTTTGATTTATCCATTTGAACCTAACACTAACAGCTGCTTCTTGCTGAGAAAGTGATATTATTTTTAAACCACTCACAAAACCCATTGGCAGTTTGCTAAGCATAAACAATGCATAATTAAAAGGGTTTGTAATTTGTTTTTTAAAAAGATGAAATTGTGGATTCATAATATAAAATGCAATGTAAGTAATTGTAATTAAAATTAACCAATCCATACATTTTAGAATTCACAAAACTTATTTATGCTATCTGAGTTATCTGTGAGCAAAATAATAACAATCTTCTATCTTCGTTTAATGCAAATACAATCAAAATTGCCCGATGTTGGCACTACTATTTTTACTGTAATGAGTTCTTTAGCTGTGCAGCATAATGCTATTAATTTGGGTCAGGGTTTTCCCGATTTTATGATGAGTGAAGAGCTGATTAGTCTTGTGAACAAAGCAATGCTGGATGGCAATAATCAGTATGTGCATATGAATGGATTGCCTTTGCTAAGAGAGAGACTTGCTGAAAAATGTGTGAAACTTTATAACAATAACATCAACTCAAATGATGAAATTACTGTTACACCTGGAGGAACTTATGCCATTTACACAGCATTAACTACTGTTTTAAATAAAGGCGATGAAGTGATTGTATTTGAACCAGCTTATGATAGTTATATACCCAATATTGTTATTAATGGTGGCGTTCCTGTTTTAATTTCTTTGCAATATCCAACCTATAGAATCCCCTGGGATGAAGTGAGAGCAAAGATTACAGCCAAAACAAAAATGATGATGATTAATAGCCCTCATAATCCTACAGGTATTATATTAGATGAAGAGGATATTAAACAACTGAAAGCAATAGTTGCACAACACGATATTTTTATTTTAAGTGATGAAGTGTACGAGCATTTGATTTTTGATGATCAACCACATTTGAGTATGCTAAAATACCCAGAACTTTACGAAAGAAGTTTTGTGTGTTTTTCTGTTGGCAAAACGTATCACTGCACTGGCTGGAAACTGGGCTATTGCATTGCTCCCAAAGCACTTACAACAGAGTTTAGAAAAGTACATCAGTTTAATTGCTTTAGTTGCAACAGTCCTGCACAAGTAGCTTTAGCAGCATATTTGCAAAATGAAAATGCTTATTTGAATCTAGGAAAAGAAATACAAGCTAAACGAGATTATTTCAGGCAATTAATGCAGGTAACACCTTTCAAAATCATTCCTTCTTATGGAAGTTATTTTGAATGTTACAGCTACGAGCACCTTAGCAATGAAAGTGACTTTAATTTGGCAGTTAGATTGACAAAAGATTATGGCATTGCAACTATACCTGTTTCATCTTTTTATAACAATAAAACCGATAATAAAGTCTTGCGTTTTTGCTTTGCCAAAAAAGAGGAAACGCTAAAACTGGCTGTAGAAAGGCTTGAAAAATGTGTATTCTAAAGCATTTATCTACTAAATAAGCCCAATAAGACAACACCCTTACATTTGCACCTTATTTAAAAACTATAAGCATTATTTTTTTAGTTTTTGACTTTTAACTTTTGACTTTTATGAGTGAGATAAGCAAGAATTTTGAACACAGTACACAAGATAATTTTTGGTATGAGCATTGGCTAGGTAAAGGATATTTCAATAGCCAAGTTGATGATAGCAAACCAGCATATACCGTTGTTATTCCTCCACCCAATGTAACAGGTGTGTTGCATATGGGTCATTGTTTGAACAATACCATTCAAGATATTCTAGTGCGTCGTGCAAGAATGCAAGGCTTTAATGCTTGCTGGATACCTGGTACAGACCATGCTAGCATTGCAACAGAAGCTAAAGTTGTAGCTATGTTGCGAGAAAAAGGTATCACAAAATCTTCTTTAAGCCGTGAGGAATTTTTGAAATATGCCTGGGAATGGAAAGAAAAATATGGTGGTATTATTTTACAACAATTAAAGAAATTAAGTTGCAGCTTAGATTGGAACAGAACGTCATTTACAATGGATGATGATTACTACAAAGCTGTTATCAAAATATTTGTTCAACTATACAATGATGGTATTATTTATCGTGGCTTGAGAATGGTAAATTGGGATCCTGCAAGTAAAACAGCATTGAGCGATGAAGA
>JBMLRA010000231.1:0-3217 GCA_049241265.1 Chitinophagaceae bacterium | reverse complement strand
TTACTATAACGTTCTTCATTTTCAGAAGCTCCAATAACGAGTGTAGGTTTGTTCAACTTATTTACTTTTAGGTTATAAATTATTTTTACTTATTTGCCAAATAAACACCCCCAAGTATTACTAAAAGCCCAACAAAGTGCAAACTTGTGATATTTTCATAGTTAATTAAGCCCCAAGCAATAGCAACAAATGGAATTCCATAGGTAACAGTAGAAGCAAAAATACCTCCTGCCCTTTTCATTAACATATAAAATAAAATAGAAGCAATTGCAGTTCCTAAAACACCTAAAACACTTGCTGCTGTTGTTGCAACAGCGTATTTGGTTGTAGCCAATGGCAATGAGAAGTAGCTTGTATAGTATAGGATAATTAAAGATGGAATGATTAAACTTGAAAAAGCAATAGCTGCTATTTGTAAAGAGGGAACTCCATTGAGCTTTTTAATAACCATATTCACGTTGAATCCATACATAATGGTAGCTATTATTATTAATCCAATATAAATAATATCACTTACTTGTTGCCCTTTTGTGTTGGCATAAATTAAAATAGCACTGCCAAATAAACCCACTAACACACCTAATATTTTTGGGGTGCTTACAACCAATTTAAAAAACATTGTACCTACTAAAATTACAAAAAGAGGTGTTAAGGAGTTTAAGCTGCCTGCAATACCACCACCAACTTTGGTTTCAGCAATACAAAATAAAAAAGCAGGGAAAAAACTACCTAGCAATCCACTTAAAACAACATAAACAATAATATTTTGGGGCAAATTTTTAATTGCCTTTACTGCAAATGGAAGCATTACCACGCCAGCAGATAACATACGAATTGCTGCAACTTGGTAAGGCGTTAATATAGGCTTTAATGGATTGTGGTTTTCAAACATTCCTAGTTTCATTAACTCGAAACTGCTACCCCAAATGAGACATAGTGTTATAAAAATTATCCAATTAACAAGTTTATTACTCACGTATAATGTTTTTGCAAATGTGGGTTATTAAAGTTAAAACAAATATTAAAGCCACAGATTGGTAAATTAATTTTATTAATTTACCAATCTGTGGCTTTACAAGAGTTGCTACTGCAGCTTATTTTATTACTTTAAAAATTCTACTCCAACGTGGTCCTTTATCCCAACTAAACCAAATTAAAGATGCTTTACCCACAATATGAGTTTCGGGTACAAATCCCCAAAAACGACTATCCTGACTATTATGTCTATTATCACCCATCATCCAATAGTAATTATACTTGAAGGTATAGTTTGATGCTTTAACACCATCAACATACAATCCATCAGCTTTTTTATCTAATGTATGACCTTCATAAACTGTAATGATTCTTTCGTATAAAGGCAATGTAACATCGTTTAAAGCAACAGTTGCACCTTTACTAGGAATCCAAATTTTACCATAATTATCAACATCCCAAGGATAGTGAGTTGTATCATAAGGAAAAACTCTTGCTTTTGAATACTCCACATACATTTCATTTTTGCTTCTCTCTAATTTAATGTTAGGAAGTTTAGCAAACAAAGCAGCTTCTGTAGCATTAAAAGAAACTTCAGCAGTTCCAGTTCTAACTAATGAGTCGTTAATACTATTTCTATAATCCTCATATTTATCATCATTTCTAACATTAATATTTTTGTCCTTTTTGAGAGCATCAAAATCAATAGGTCTCTTATCAGTGCTAGTTATGGTATAAGTAGTTTGTGCATCAGTACCAACAAATGCTGGTTGGTTATTTACAAACAAATAACTATTTTTAATTTCAATAGTGTCTCCTGCAACACCCACACAACGCTTAATATAATTATCTGCTTTATCCATTGGATGCACAATAATATGTTCTCCAAATCTGTTCCAAGTTTCCTCTCTTCCTATAGCCCTTACAACATCGTAATAAGGTGTAGCACTTCCAAATTCAGGTAAGTTAATTACTGTATCTCCAGCTGGAAAATTAAATACTGTAACATCGTTTCTTTGAACTTGTGAATATCCAGGAAAACGTTTGTAGTCTAATTGAATCCATTTTAAATATGATGGTGTTTGAGAGAAGGGCAAAAGATTATGTACAAATGGAAAACTAAGAGGTGTTTTGGGAACTCTTTGTCCGTAAGCAATTTTATTTACAAACAAAAAATCGTTTACCTGCAACGTTTTTTCCATACTACCAGTAGGAATAACATAGGCTTCGAAAACAAAAGTTCTTATGATAGTGGCAGCAACAACTGCAAATACAGCTGCATCAATCCATTCTCTAGAAATTGGTTTTTTGTAATTATCTAAAACAGAATTTCCAACGAATCTTACTTTATCAGAAAAGCCTAAATAAGGAAAATATATAAATGGGAAAAAAGTAACTAAAGTGTGTTGAATAACATTTACTTTACCAAAAAGCATTGTAAAAATAATGGTAATCCAAATAGTTATAAACTGACCTGCAATAGGAATCAATTGCATCCAAAACCAATACTTTTTAATGCCACATTTTTCAACAATCAACCAAGTGTTGTAAAAAGGAATGAGGGCTTTCCAACTTTCTATACCAGCTTTTTTAAACATTCCATACATACCAATGTGCCAACCAATAATTCCAACAAAAAATAATAACAAGCCCATAATCTTTTTTTAAGTGTTGCAAATGTAGGTTTCTAAACCTTTTTTTTGCCTGTATGTATGTGTATGGTAATAAATATTACAAATGAAACGTTAAAAAGCAAGCTATTGAAACTGAGGTATTACAATTCAATCTTTATTTATTGTAATTGGATAACGAATTATAACAAAAAATTAAAAGAGCGTTAAGCAAAGTTGCGAGAAAATTGGATTTGATTCAAAATCAGTTTTAAGCCTATTTCAGATATTTTTAACTGTTGTTACCATTAATACACCTTTTTTATTTGGTTAGAGTAGAATTAATAATAAATTTCTATCCCGTTTGCATTTGATGAATACTATTACATACTACCAAAAACTTAATTTGCTTATTGCAAAGTGCATTATATGTAACTTTTTTTACTATTACACGTTATAAAGCATAATTATTTAAAATGTTACAATGAAAAAGAATTTTTTATCGCTATTAATTTTGTTTTTAAGCATAACTAGTTGTCAATCTCAACCCGAAATAAAGACATTGGTTAATGACCCTAATGCAGAGAAAAGAAATGTAGCATCTTTTAATGGTATTAAAGTTAGCAATGCAA
>JBMLRA010000230.1:0-6921 GCA_049241265.1 Chitinophagaceae bacterium | reverse complement strand
ATTTGTTTATACATCTGATAGGGACTTAGGGCAAACGAAACCTTACGAAAATATTGCTGTAAATCAATGGAATTGCTACAACGGAATTCATATTTATTATTCTTCACCTCAAAATCAAAACAAAGAAAATCTTAATAAACAAATTTATGATGTAAGCCCAAATTTCATTTACCTAAATAGCATGTTCTCCAAACATTTTAGTATTGATGTATTACATACACAAAAGAATTTTAGTAATATAAAGTATGTTTTAGCACCAAGAGGGATGTTGAAACCAAGTGCAATACAATATAAGTTTTTGAAGAAAAAACTATATCTCATTTATGGAAACACATTAGGACTTTTTAAAAATGTGCAATTTCATGCAACAGATAAAGTAGAAGTTGGGGATATTAAAAAAAATATTAAAACACTTCTACGTATTCAAGAAATAGGTAATTGCCCATCTAAACCATCATTAAAAAATGAAGTGTTAGATAAAAAAAGCAATTACTTAAATTTAATTTTTATTGGCAGAATTCATCCAATAAAAAATCTCCATCTTGCCCTTCAAGCTTTACAGAATGTAAAAGAAAACATTAATTTTACCATAGTTGGGGTTTTAGAAGATGCTGATTATTGGGAAACTTGTAAATCATTAATTAAAGAATTGAAAAGTAATATAATAGTCAGTTTCTTAAAAGAACTAGAACCACATTTATTGCAGAAATTAATTAAAGAAAATCATGTATTAATATTACCTACAAAAGGCGAAAATTTTGGGCATTCAATTTATGAATGCCTTTGTTTTGGTAAACCTGTTATAATAAGTAATCAAACACCTTGGAAAAATTTAGAAGCCAATAAGGCAGGTTTTGATATTTCACTCAACAATATTTCTTCTTTTAATGAAGCAATCAATTTTTTTGCTCAAAAGAATCAAGATGAATATAATAATTGGTCAAATGGAGCTTATAAGGTTGCAAATGATTATTATAACAACAATGATATAACAACAAAATATTTATCACTATTTAATATAAATTCAAACTAATGTACATTTTAGGTGTAAATGCATATCATGCAGACAGTAGTGCCGCCATTTTTAAAAATGGTGTAATGCTTGCAGCTACAGAAGAGGAGCGATTTACAAGAGTAAAACACTGGGCAGGTTTTCCCATTTTGGCAATACAATTTTGTTTAAAAGAGGCTGGAATAACTTTAAATGAAGTAGAGCATATTACCATTGGTAGAGATCCTAAAGCAAAATTTTCTAAAAAACTAGTGTATTTGCTTAAAAATCCTTCTGCTGTAAAACAAGCATTAGAAAGAAGAAAAAATAGCAAACAAGTAGAAAGTTTAGAAGAAGAATTTAAAAAAATTGATGCTACCATTTCTTATCAAACAATAAAAAACAAAATCTGCAATATAGAGCATCATCGTAGTCATTTAGCTTCTGCCTTTTTTGCAAGCCCATTTAATGAGGCTGCTTTGTTATCTATTGATGGAAGTGGGGACTTTAGCACAACAATGATAGCTGTTGGAAGAGGCAATCAAATTGAAGTGTTGGATAGTGTTGATTTCCCTGTAAGTTGTGGTTTGTTTTATACAGCTTTTACTCAATATTTAGGTTTTCCTCATTATGGTGATGAATATAAAGTAATGGGCTTGGCTCCTTATGGGGAACCAAAATATATAGATAAAGTAAAAAAACTGATTCAATTTTTGCCCAATGGGTTATTCACTTGGGATAACGCTTATTTTGTAGAACCTTCAAAGTCGGGATTATCCTACGAAAATAATATACCACAAGTTGGTAATTTATATTCACAAAAATTTGTTGAAGAATTTGGTCCAGTTAGGAAAAAAGAAGAAGAACTTAGTCAATATCACAAAGATTTAGCAACATCTGTACAAAGGGTTACTGAAGAGTTGATTTTTCATATATTAAATCATTTACAAAAAAGAACTGGGCTAAAAAATGTTTGTATTGCAGGTGGGGTAGCACAAAATAGTGTTGCAAATGGTAAACTTACTGAGAATACTGGCTTCGAAAATATATACATACCCAGTGCAGGACATGATGCTGGAATTAGCATGGGTAGTGCATTGTATCAGTACAATCATGTGTTAAAAATGCCACGAAACGAGGCTGTATATAATGCTTATACAGGAAGTAAATTTAGCAATGATGAAATTGAAGCTTTTTTAAAAACTACAAATGTTTCATATAAAAAATATGAAGATGAGGAGCTTTACGATGTTGTAACCGATAAATTGATTGAGCCTGGGGTTGTTGGATGGTTTAGTGGTAGAGCTGAATTTGGACCAAGAGCACTTGGGGGCCGATCTATTTTGGCAGACCCAAGAAACGAAAAGGCTAAAGAATTATTAAACTTAAAAGTAAAGCGTAGAGAAAGCTTTCGTCCTTTTGCACCGTCAATTTTAAAAGAACATGTTGCCGATTATTTTACAAAAGTTGATGTGGTGCCTTTTATGGAAAAAGTATTTCCAATAAAAGAAGATAAAAAAGCTTTGATTCCTGCTGTAACACATGTTGATGGTACAGGACGTTTACAAACGGTTGATAAAACCATTTCTCCGAGATATTACAAATTAATTGAAACTTTTTATCAAAAAACAGGAGTTCCAATTCTTTTAAATACATCTTTCAACGAAAACGAACCAATTGTAAATACTCCAGAAGAGGCTTTGAATTGTTTTCTTAGAACGCAAATGGATATCTTAGTTTTAGAGAATTTTATAATAACCCGATAAAAATTTAAAAATGAATATAGGAATTGTTGGTCAAGGTTATGTTGGACTACCTTTGGCTTGTTTATTTGCTACAAAATACAAAGTAGTTGGATTTGATATTAGTGAAGAAAAAATTAAACTCTTAAATAATGGAGTTGATTATACAGATGAAGTAGGAACGGATGCACTAAAAAACTCAAACTTAACATTTACATCAAATGGAAATGATTTAAAAGATTGTGAGATTTTAATTGTTGCAGTACCAACCGATATTGATGAAAATAATGTGCCCGATTTAAAACCTTTACAAGGTGCTTCTACAACTATTGGCAAAATTTTGCAAAAAGGAATGACAGTGGTTTATGAATCAACTGTTTATCCTGGTTTAACAGAAGAAGTTTGCATTCCTATTTTAGAAGAAGTTAGTGGGCTTAAATGGAAACAAGATTTTTTTATAGGTTATTCTCCCGAAAGAATTAACCCAGGGGATAAACAAAGACCTTTGCATAAAATTTTAAAAATTGTAAGTGGCGACACTCCTGAAACATTAAAACAACTTTCTACTTTATATGGTAGTGTAATCGAAGCAGGAATTTACGAAGCTCCAAGTCTTAAAGTTGCAGAGGCTGCCAAAGTTATTGAAAATGCACAAAGAGATTTGAATATAGCCTTTATGAATGAGTTGGCCGTAATTTTTGATAGAGTTGGTATTGATACAAGAGATGTAATTAAAGCAGCAGCTACCAAATGGAACTTTTTGGCATATGAACCTGGTCTAGTTGGTGGACATTGTATTGGTGTAGATCCTTATTATTTGGCATTTAAAGCAGAACAATTGGGCTATACACCCCAAGTTATACATTCTGGCAGAAGCTTAAACAACCAAATGGGGAAATTTATTGCTGAAAAAGTGTTAAAAACTTTGATTGATCAACAAAAAAACATAGCAAAATCTAATGTTCTGCTATTAGGTTGTGCTTTTAAGGAAAATGTTCCTGATACTAGAAATAGTAAAGTTTTTGATATTGTAAATGCATTAAAAGAATACCAAATTAATGTGCATATTGTTGACCCTGTAGTAGCAGCTCATAAAAAAAATGTATCATTTAAGTTTAGTGTTGATGAAATGCCAAGCAGTGAAATTAAATATGATGCAGTCATTTTAGCAGTAAAGCACAATGAGTTTTTAGAGTATTCTATAGATCACTTAAAGTCAATTTCTACAAATAATCAGCTAAACCTGTTTGATGTAAAAGGATTTTTTAATAGAGAAGTTGCCATAGCAACTGCTGATGTTTATTGGAGATTATAGCCTTATGATGAAAATTTCCATTATCACCATCACCTATAACAGTGCAAAAACATTAGCTACAACTTTAGAAAGTGTTGCTAGTCAAGACTATCCAAATATTGAGCACATAATTGTTGATGGTTTGAGTAAGGATAGTACAATGGAAATTGTAAAGCAATATCCACATATAAAAAAATATGTTAGTGAAAAAGACAAAGGCTTATATGATGCTTTAAACAAAGGCATAAAAATGGCAACTGGCGATGTAATTGGTTTAATTCATAGTGATGATTTTTTGGCTTCGAATGATGCTATTAGTAAAGTTGCTAAAGCATTTCACGACAATAATACAGATTCAATTATTGGCGATATTTCTTTTGTTAATCCATCGAATCTAAAAAAAATAGTTCGTCATTATTCCAGTAAAAACTGGAATCCATCAAAATTTGCAAATGGTTATATGCCTGCACATCCTGCATTTTATTGCAAAAGAGAACTTTTTGAAAAATATGGCTACTACAAAATGGGTTATAAAATAGCAGCAGATTATGAGTTGCTTATTCGCTTTTTATATACCAATAAAGTTTCGTACAAATATATTCCTGAAACCTTGGTGTATATGAGAACTGGTGGAACAAGTAATGAAAACTTTAGAAGTAGAATTTTATTGAATCAAGAAATTGTAAAAGGCTGTGCTGAGAATGGTATTAAAACAAGTATGTTCAAACTAAGTCTAAAGTACGGCAATAAAGTATTTGAATATGTAAAGCCAATGTTGAATAATTTATTTAGAAGATAGTTTTTTCACGCAAAGTAGCAAAGAAAAAAAGCAAACAAAACCTTTGTTTCGTTGTAACCTTAATGCCTTTGTGTGAAACTAAAATATGTTTAATAAAAAGAAAATATTAGTTACAGGTGCCAATGGTTTTATTGGAAAACGTTTCATAGAGTATAACAATGAACGTTTTGATATTGTAACTTTATCTCTAAGAGATGAAAGCTATAAAACATTTGATTTTACTAGTTTTGATAGCATTGTTCATTTAGCTGGTAAGGCTCACGATATGAATTGTAAAGATGATAGTGAGTACTATAAAATTAATGTTGATATAACAAAAACACTAGCTACAAAAGCAAAAGCAAATGGTGTAAAGCATTTTGTTTATATAAGTTCTGTAAAGGTTTATGGCAATGAGGATAGGGGATTAATTACTGAAAAAAGTGAATGCACACCAGAAGATGCTTATGGAAAAAGCAAGTTAGAAGCAGAACAATTTTTAAAGACTTTGCAAAATGAAAATTTTAAAGTTGCTATTGTTCGTCCGCCAATGGTTTATGGCAAAGGTGTTAAAGGAAATATGGATAAACTAATTGCCTTGTGCAATAAAAATTATCCTCTGCCATTTGGTAATATTGGCAATTTAAGAACAATGGTTTTTGTAGATAATTTGATTGATTTGTTAAACACCATTATTAACCTACAAGCACAAGGCATTTTTATTCCTGGAGACAAAAAACCAATATCTACAGACGATTTAATTATTATGATTCGTAAGGCTTTAGGTAAACAACCTAAGCTTATTACTATTCCAAAATTTTTAAGAAGCATCATTAAAAAATTTAAACCAGCTTTACATAAACGCTTATTTGGCAGTTTTGTTATTGATACAAAAAACACTAATGCCATTCTAAATTTTGTGCCACCTTATAGTACAGAGTTTGGAATTGAGCTTATGTGCAAAAACTAAAACATTTTAACCACAATGAACACGAAGAATATACAACCCAAAATACACAAAGAAATCTCTACGAAACTTTGCATAAAACCTTTGCGAACTCTGTGGTAAAAGAAAAAAAACCAAAGACTAAAACCCAACACCCAAAGACAAATACAAAAAATATGATTTTCAACATAGAACAATTTATTAAAACGCACATTACAAAAAGAACAGAGAGTTTTTTTACTCAGGATTTACAAACGCATCACGACAAATTATTAAATGAAATACAAGGAAAAAGTGCTTTGGTTATTGGTGGTGCAGGCACTATTGGTTCATCGTTTGTAAAGCAATTAATTCGTTATAATCCTGCAAAAGTAGTGGTAGTTGATACAAATGAAAATGGACTAACTGAATTAACAAGAGATGTTCGAAGCAGAAATGACATTACTGTACCAAGTGACTTTATAACTTATCCTATCAACTTTAGTGATGAGGTTTTTTATAAATTGTTTGAAGCTAATAAACCTTTTGATATTGTTGCCAACTTTGCTGCACACAAACACGTACGAAGTGAAAAAGATGTATTTTGTATTGAGGCAATGGTGAATAATAATGTGGTAAATGCAAAAAGATTACTAGATGTTTTAGTAGCTAACAAACCCAAACATTTTTTTTGTGTAAGTACAGATAAAGCTGCCAATCCTGTAAACGTAATGGGTGCTAGCAAAAAACTGATGGAAGATTTGATAATGAGTTACAGTGATGTGTTGCCCATTAAAACTGCACGTTTTGCCAATGTGGCATTTAGCAATGGAAGTTTACTTGCTGGCTTTATTGAACGTATGTTTAAGCAACAACCATTAAGCTGCCCTAGCGATGTAAAAAGATTTTTTGTTAGTCCAGAAGAAAGTGGACAGATTTGTTTATTAGCTTGTATTTTAGGCGAAACTGGCAACATCTTTTTTCCAAAATTGGATGAAGAAAAAGACTTGGTAACTTTTGCAAGTGCAGTTGCCCCTTTCTTAAATATGTTTGGTTTAAGTGTTGATGAATGTGCTACAGATGCAGAGGCTCGTGAAAAAGCAGTTAACTTAAACAGTGGAAACTATCCTGTTTACTTTTTTACAAGCAATAGTGATGGTGAAAAATTATACGAAGAATTTTATACAGATG
>JBMLRA010000229.1:0-2428 GCA_049241265.1 Chitinophagaceae bacterium | reverse complement strand
CATTTCCTCATCAATTGGTTTTGCAAAACGCATATCGTAATGTGCAGGATTGATATCATTGGTTCTTAACTCACGAATAGCTGATTGTACAAAATTTCCAGGATGACCGAAAGATAAAATAGCTATTTCCTCTCCATCTTTCAGCTTACGCCCTTTGCCTATTTGAATTTCTTCTAATGGATATTTTTCAGCCATAGTAGCTTTTTGCAAATCAGCCATCACCCCTTCTCCACGTGGATAACGAATGACAAAAGGATATTTTGTAGTTTCTAATTGAGATGTGTACATCAAATTTCTCAATTCCTTTTCATTCATTGGGGCTGAGATAATCATATTGGGGATACATCTAAAATATGGAACATCATAACAACCATGATGCGTTGGCCCATCTTCACCAACCAAACCTGCCCTGTCTAAACAAAGTGTTACTGGTAGTTTTTGAATAGCAATATCGTGTACCACTTGGTCAAATGCACGTTGCATAAAGCTGCTATAAATATTGCAAAAAACTCGCAACCCTTGTGTAGCCAAACCAGCACTCAAAGTTGCAGCATGTTGCTCACAAATACCCACATCAAATGCACGATGAGGCATTGCTTCCATCATAAATTTTAATGAACTTCCACTTGGCATAGCAGGTGTAACACCCATTACTTTATCATTTGCTTTTGCCAACTCAATCATTGTGTATCCAAACACATCTTGGTATTTCATTGGCAAAGGCACTTCTATTTTCTTCTTATAAATTTCGCCAGTTACTTTATCAAATAATCCTGGAGCGTGCCATTTGGTTTGGTCCTTTTCTGCCAAAGCATAACCTTTTCCTTTAACTGTTACAATGTGTAATAATTTAGGTCCTGGGATTTTTTTAAGATCCTCAAGTGTATCAACAAGTTTGGTAATATTATGTCCATCTATCGGGCCAAAATACCTGAACTTTAACGATTCAAACAAGTTGCTGCTTTGGCTTACAACACCTTTTACGCTTGACTCTATCTTGCTTGGCATTCTGCGTATATAGTTCTTACCAACAGGCTATTTACACATCTAGTTCCAAACTTCGTCACGCATTTTATTATAAGTAGGAGAAGTAGAAATATCTGTTAAATATTCTTTTAAAGCACCCACATTTGGGTCAATACTCATACAGTTATCGTTAAGGATAACCAGCAAATCACTATCAGCCACACCAGCGTGATTCATTGCTTCAAAAGCCATTCCTGCAGTCATGCTTCCATCACCAATAATGGCAACAGATTTTCGGTTTTCGCCTTTATATTTTGCAGCCATTGCCATACCTAAAGCTGCACTAATTGAAGTTGACGAATGCCCAACACCAAAAGTATCATACTCACTTTCGCTACGTTTAGGAAAGCCACTTAAGCCTTTATATTTTCTATTTGTAGGAAAATTATCTCTACGACCTGTAAGAATTTTATGTCCATAAGCTTGATGTCCAACATCAAAAACTACTTGGTCGTAAGGTGTATTGTAAATATAATGTAATGCTACAGATAGCTCAACAACACCAAGGCTTGCAGCAAAATGGCCACCGTGAACAGAAACCACATCAATAATATATTGACGAAGTTCATCACATACTTGATGCAATTGCTCACGACTTAGTTTTTTTAAGTCATCGGGTGAGTTGATATTTTTTAATAATTCTCCTGCTTGTATTTGCATAGAAATAGTTTGTGCAAATTTAGGGTTTTAGGTATGCTATTTAATTTGCTGTTGTTAAAGAGTTGATAAATTATTCTTTATAGTAAGGTTGTTAAACTTTTACCAATGATATCAACACATTCCAAAATCTGTTCTTTGGTAATACATAAAGGAGGTGCAAAACGAATTTTATCTCCGTGAGTTGGTTTTGCAAGTAATCCATTATTCTTTAATTCTAAACACAAATCCCAGGAAGCATCTGGATTGGAATGATTAATTACAATGGCATTTAACAACCCTTTTCCACGAATGGTTTTAATTAATGGGGAATTCAGTTTTGCTAATTCATCTCGCAGCAATTGTCCCATTGCTTCGGCATTTTCTGCCATTTTTTCATCTTTCAAAACTTGTAAAGCAACCATTGCAACAGCACAAGCTAAAGGATTTCCACCGTATGTACTACCATGCTCACCTGGTTTAATGTTCATCATAATATCATCATTGCATAGCACTGCACTTACAGGCATTGTGCCACCACTTAAGGCTTTTCCTAGAATTAAAATATCGGGTTTTACATTTTCATGGTCACAAGCCAACATTTTCCCAGTACGAGCCAACCCTGTTTGAATTTCATCTGCAATAAATAGTACATTGTATTCTGTACATAAATCTCTAACACCTTTTAAGTAGCCCTCGTTTGGCAAAACAACACCAGCTTCACCTTGTATTGGCTCAACCATAAAAGCAGCCACGTTTTTATCTT
>JBMLRA010000228.1:0-19178 GCA_049241265.1 Chitinophagaceae bacterium | reverse complement strand
TCTGCATCATTGTAAGGAATACCATTAAGTGTTACATTCACTCGTGTTGCATCATTTCCTCTAATTCTAATTCCTGTGTAGCCTACCCCATTACCAGCATCACTATTTACAACTACGCTTGGAGTTTGATTTAAAATAAATGGCAAATCTTGTCCTTGATTTACTTTGGCAATGTCACCCTTTGTTAAATTGGTTTTAGGAAAAGGAGCATCATTACTTGCTTTTATAGAACTTACTTCAAGTTGTTCCAAATGAAGTACTACTTTATCGAGTTTTATCTCAACATCAATATTTCTATCTATCACATCAAAAATTATAAGCTTTTGGGTATAACCAATATGCAATACTTCTAGTTTATATTTTCCTTTGCCAAATGGTTTTTTTAAACTAAATACACCTTGTGAATTAGCAGCAATAATTTGATTATCGCATTTTACGGTAGCCATTTCAATTGGCTCATTTGTTTGGGCATCTAATACCCTACCAGTAATTAAAAACTGCTTTTCTTGTGCAAAATTTGTAAGCACAGAGAAAGTAAATAAAATTGTTCCTAATAATTTTTTCATCATTAAATGATTTAAAAAGTGAATAAAAGGAACAGGAAAACTACGTGAGGAATGAAATTGTAAGATTTGCTCATTTCCCTTCGCAGGCATTACCCTGTTCAGGTTCTACGGGTATTATCTCAGCCAAATTGAATTAGCACCCCGATGAATCTGTTGCAAATGTAGTAGTGTAATATTTAAGCTAAAAAAAATTATTGCAAACGATTTTTAAACCATTATGTATCCCCATCAAGAGTCAATTACTAAGTTCTAAATAATAATGAAAGTTGTAGACATCACTAAAAATTGTTAGACAATTATAATTATAGAATTCAATAAATTCTTAAAGCATTACAATAAAATATCTGCTATAATTTCTTTAAATTAGGATAATGGTCAAGAGTCTCTAAAACATAATTTTTATTTTGTTGAAGTGCTGCTATGAATTTATACAGAGAATCGGTATAGTTTTGATTACGAAACATCCTATCGTGAGTTAAAATAACCAAATGATTAGGCGTGTTTAAACTATTTTTTTCCAAATAACTGTCAACGCGTTTAATCATTGTTTCTGCACTTTCTTTTGGATTAGCATTCTTATGATTAAAATTCCATTCTAAGTCCCAGCCAATTACATTATAACCTGCACTATCAAGCAATTGACAAACTGGCTTTGTTAAATTATTGGCTCTTAATTTACCTTCTGTTACCCACGAGGTATTGCCAGGTAATCGTATAATTTTAAAAGGTACATCTAGTTTTTTTTGTGCTAAATAAAAATCCTCTGCCGCCATTTCTGAATGTTGGTAAAAAAAATGATACTTACCATTGGCGTGTGTACTGCTATGATTAGCAAGTAAAATTTGGGGATAGCTCTCTTTAATACTCTTAACAATTTGTTTTAAAAGTGGCGAACTAGCATGATTGCTTACCATAAAAAAAGTTGCTTTTACTCCTAATTTTTTACAAACATCCACGCAGGCTACAGTTCCATTTTGTGGCCCATCATCAAAAGTTAAATAAATGTATTTTTTAGTTGTATCGCATGTAATCTCAGTTGAAATTATTTTTCTTACAGTATCAATCTTGTCTATAGTATCAATTTTACTAACAACAGTATTATTAGATATATTAGGTAGTTTGTTTGCTTTCTCATTATTACATCCAATAGAAAGAAATAAGAAATTGAAAAGTATAAAATTCAACATTTGGCTTGCTTGTAAAGACTTCATATTTAAAAACTAACTGCAAAAATAAGCAAACTACAGCCTTGAAAAACAATTGCAAACGATTGTAAAGAAAATAGATGTTCGCAGATGATAGGGATTCTTACTTTTGTAACATCGTAAAAAAATGTTATGAATACTAAAGAACAAGTCTTGCAAGAAGTTGTAATAAAATTTGCTGGAGATAGTGGAGATGGAATGCAACTTACTGGACAGCAATTTACTAATAACACAGCTCTTTTGGGAATTGACTTAGCTACTTTCCCTGATTTTCCTGCCGAAATTAGAGCTCCAATAGGCACAATGGCTGGTGTAAGTGGTTTTCAATTGCACTTCTCTTCAAACAAAGTTTACACTCCTGGCGATTCTTGTGATGTATTGGTAGCTATGAATGCTGCTGCACTCAAAGCCAATTTAAAAAGTTTGAAAAAAGGTGGTAAAATAATTGTTAACACCGATGGTTTCGATAGCAAGAACTTAAGACTTGCCAATTATCCAGATGGCGTAAACCCCATTGAAAATGGAAGTTTAGAAGGATATGATGTAACAAAAATAGATGTAACTAAACTTACCAGAGAAGCTTTAAAAGAGATTGCAGAACTTGGTACAAAAGAAAGAGACAGAGCAAAGAACATGTTTGTGTTGGGATACATTTATTGGATGTATAACAGAGACTTAAAAAGCACTATAGATTTTTTACAAGAAAAATTTGGCAAAAAAGAAGTCATTTTACAAAGCAACATCAAAGTATTGCAGGCTGGCTATAACTATGGTGATACGACAGAAACTTTTACCACAAGATATACTGTTGAAAAAGCCAAACTTCCTGCTGGTAAATACAGAAGCATAATGGGTAATCAAGCTGTAGCAATGGGTTTAATTGCAGCAGCAGAAAAAAGTGGTTTACCAATGTTCCTTGGCTCCTATCCTATTACGCCAGCATCAGATATTTTGCATGACCTTAGTAAACATAAGGCTTTTGGCGTAAAGACCTTTCAGGCCGAAGATGAAATTGCTGCAATCACCTCTGCAATTGGTGCTAGTTATGGAGGAAGTTTAGGTGTTACAACAACTAGTGGCCCAGGAATGGCTTTAAAAGCTGAGGCTATGGGATTGGCAGTAATGCTTGAGATCCCTTTGGTAATTATTAATATCCAACGTGGAGGACCATCAACAGGTTTGCCTACCAAAACAGAACAAAGTGATTTAATGCAGGCATACTATGGCAGAAATGGAGAATGTCCAATGCCCATTATATCTGCATCTACCCCAAGTGATTGTTTTGATGCTGTATATGAATCTTGCAGAATTGCTGTGCAACATATGACACCTGTTATTTTCTTAAGCGATGGATATATTGCAAATGGTGCAGAGCCTTGGAAATTTCCTCAAAGTGCCGATTTAAAACCCATTGAAGTTAATTTTAAACAGGGTTTAGACGAAGATGAAGAGAAATTTCTTCCATATAAAAGAGATGAAAAACTAGCTCGTCCTTGGGCTGTGCCAGGTACAGTTGGTTTAGAACATAGAATTGGAGGTTTAGAAAAACAAGATATCACAGGAAACATTAGCTACGATACAGACAACCACCAGCATATGGTAAAAACAAGGCAAGCTAAAGTTGATAAAATTGCTGATTATATTCCATTGCAAACCATTGATAGCGGTGCAGATAAAGGTAAAGTTCTAGTAATTGGTTGGGGCAGCACTTATGGATCTATTAAAAGTGCTGTGCTTGAATTGCAAGCTCAAGGCAAATTAGTTAGCCACGTTCATTTACGCCACATTAGACCATTCCCTAAAAATCTAGGAGATATCATCAAAAATTTTGAAACTGTGGTGATACCCGAAATCAACAATGGGCAGTTGGTAAAAATCATTCGTGACCAGTATATGGTAGATGCCATTCCTTACAATAAGATTATGGGGATTCCTATTACCAAAACTGAACTTGTGGATTTTTTGGGCAAGATGTGTTAATACCTTTAATAAAATAAACTAACTCAAAACAAATATTTAGCAAGAGGAACAAAACTTAACAGTTGTTCCTCTTTTTTTGAGGTAAATTAAGTGGTGCTACTACCCTATATTTGCCAAAATTTTATCACCAGCAAGTATGCAATGCAATCGATTCCTCTGACATTTTGCAACTTGTTTAAAAAGAATTCTATTATGGCCAACCAAAACATTCAGCAACTTTTAGGCAACAAAGCAGAGTACTTATTGAATCACGAGTGTAAAACCATCGACAAATCGCAAATACATCTACCAGGTAGTGATTTTGTTGATAGAGTATTCATCAACAGCGACAGAAATCCTCAAGTTTTAAAAAGTTTACAATCTATGTATGGTACAGGTAGATTGGCTAACACAGGTTATTTATCTATTTTACCAGTTGACCAAGGTATAGAACATAGTGCTGGTGCATCTTTTGCAAAGAATCCAATTTATTTCGACCCTGAAAATATTGTTAAACTAGCTATTGAAGGTGGTTGCAATGCAGTGGCTACAACATTTGGCGGTTTAGGTTTTTTAGCTCGCAAGTATGCTCACAAAATTCCATTGATTGTTAAAATTAATCATAACGAATTTTTAACTTACCCTAATAAGTTTGACCAAATTATGTTTGCTTCTATCAAGCAATCTTGGGATTTAGGTGCAACTGCTGTGGGTGCAACTATTTATTTTGGTAGCGATGAAAGTGCTCGCCAAATTCAAGAAGTTAGCAAAGCATTTGCAATGGCTCATGAATTAGGTATGTCAACAATTCTTTGGTGCTATTTGCGTAATCCAGCATTTAAAACAGGTGGTGTAGATTATCACGTTTCTGCCGATTTATCTGGACAAGCAAATCATTTAGGTTGTACTATTGAAGCTGATATCATTAAACAAAAATTACCAGAAAATAATGGTGGATATTTAGCCCTTAACACTAAAGAAAGTGCTTATGGAAAAAATGACCCAAGAATTTATTCTGAATTAACAACAGATCATCCTATTGATTTAACACGTTATCAAGTTGCCAATTGTTATATGGGCAGAGCAGGATTAATTAATAGTGGTGGTGCAAGTAGTGGTGCTAGTGATATGGCTGAAGCTGTAACTACTGCTGTTATTAATAAACGTGCTGGTGGTATGGGTTTAATTAGTGGTAGAAAAGCATTCCAACGCCCAATGAACGAAGGAATTGGAATTTTAAACGCCATTCAAGATGTGTATTTAGATGATACCATTACAATAGCATAATTTTCATATATAAAAGAAGGAGTAACCCAAAAGTTGCTCCTTTTTTATTCCCAATTCCCAATTCCTTGTCCCCAATACCTAATACCCAATACCCATCATTACAAATCCATCACCACCCTATACACACTCTCTTTATCGCTATTATTTTTAATATAAATTTTATATACCCTGTGTTAATATTGTATCCCATATCGGCAGCATTGGTTTCAGTGTAATTATTAGTAAAGACCAAGTTTCCGAAAGTTATAAACTTTCCGAAAGTTCTAAGGCATTTGAAGAAGCCTATAAAGCCTTACCGAAAAACTACAACCAATGTTGTATGAATTGGGATTTTGAAGGTGTAATAAATAACCACCCTTAACCCCTTTAAAAGATGGAAATATAAAAGGATGTGTTTAGAATATTCTTGATAGATTTGTTACTTTAATAACGATTATAACTTCTAAATGCCAAAATTAAAAATGAGGAATAAAACTTATAAAATTACAATCTTAACAATTATTGCTTCTCTGCTTTTTTGTGGAGCTTTATTTGCACAACCACAAATTGCAAAGGATAACTTTGAAGGCAACAGCACTATTGCTACATGGTTTGGTGATAACTGTATGATAGATACTAGTTTTAATAATCCTTATCCTTCAGGTATTAACACATCATCAAAAGTATTAAAGTATGCAGATGTAGGTGGACAATATGCCAATGTTCGTTTTGATGCAGGTTTTAATTTTGATTTATCATTAAACAGTAAGTTTTCATTAAAGTTATATGTTCCTTCAAGTGGCATTACAGGAAACCAAAATAATCAAATTTCAATAAAACTACAAAATGGTTCAATAGCTTCGCCATGGCAAACTCAATCAGAAATTATTAAACCCGTAGTTCTAAATCAATGGCAAACTATAACATTTGATTTTGCTACAGACCCATATATGAATTTAAATCCTACCTCAGGTAATCCGATTTTAAGAACTGACTTTAGTAGAGTTGTTATTCAAATAAATGGAGAAAATAACAATTCAAATGTGTTGGCTTTTATTGATGATTTTTTATATGAAAGCACTACTTCTCTGTTTGCTAAGGATGATTTTGATGGTAACAGTACAATTTCTACTTGGTTAGGCGATGATTGCATTATGGACAATAATTTTATTAATCCATACTCAACAGGCATTAATACTTCATCAAAAGTTTTGAAATATTCAGATGTTGGTGGACAATATGCTAATGTTCGTTTTGATGCAGGCTTTAAATTTAATTTATCATTAGGCAGCAAGTTTTCATTAAAGTTATATGTTCCTTCAAGTGGCATTACTGGAAACCAAAATAATCAAATTTCATTAAAACTACAAAATGGTTCATTAGCTTCGCCTTGGCAAACTCAATCAGAAATTATTAAGCCCGTAGTTTTAAATCAATGGCAAATAATAACATTTGATTTTGCTTCAGATCCTTATATAAATTTAAATCCTACCTCAGGAAATCCAATTTTAAGAACTGACTTTAGTAGAGTTGTTATTCAAATAAATGGAGAAAATAATAATTCAAATGTTTTAGCTTTTATTGATGATTTTTTATACGAACCCGACTCATCAATCTCAAGCTCTAGTTCTCCATTTAATAATTTAGTTTGGAGCGATGAGTTTAATAGCAATGGAGCTGTTAATACTTCAAACTGGTTTTATCAAACCCAATTGCCAAATGGTTCTGGTTGGTATAATGGAGAATTACAACACTATACAAATAAACTGTCCAATTCATTTGAATCTAATGGCGTTTTAAACATCGTTGCAAAAAAAGAAACCTTTACCGATCAAGGTCAAACTAAACAATATACTTCAGCTAGATTAAATTCAAAATTTGCTTTTAAGTATGGACGTGTAGAAGTTCGTGCTAAATTGCCTACAGGAGCTGGAACTTGGCCTGCAATATGGATGCTTGGAAAAAATATTAATGAGCCTGGTGGCTATTGGGCACCTACAAATGGTACTAAAAACTGGCCAGCTTGTGGAGAAATAGATATTATGGAACATTGGGGAACCAATCAAAATGTTGTATCAAGTGCTATACACTTTCCTGTAAATGGTAACCTAAACGTTGGACAATATGTTACTAATGCACAATACAAAGCAGGAGTATCTTCCGACTTTCACATATATGCTGTGGAATGGACTGAACAAAAAATAGTATTTAGTGTAGATGGTATCAACCATCTTACCTATAACCCAAGTGTTAAAAACCAATACACCTGGCCTTTTGATGCTGAACAATACATTCTTTTAAATGTTGCTATAGAGCCTAGTGTTACTAATAGTTTTGTACAATCAGCTATGGAAGTTGATTATGTGAGAGTATATCAAAAAAGCTGCAGCCCAACAACTAGCACATTTACAACTGCTGCTTGTGGTAGCTACACTTGGGCAGCCAAAGGCAATAAAGTTTATACAGCAAGTAATAATACAGATACGATACATTTAACCAACGCAGGTGGCTGTGATAGCTTAGTAACATTAAATTTAACCATCACACAACCTACCACCTCAAATACATCATTAATTATTTGCAGTAATCAGTTACCATACAGTTGGAATGGTTTAACATTTACAGCAGCAGGCAGCCAAACTAAAACAGGTTTAACCAATGCAGCAGGTTGCGATAGTAGTGCTACATTAAACCTAAGTGTTGTTAGTGGGTTACCAGCAATTGTAGGTGCCAATGCTGTTTGTGCAGGAGCTACCACTACTTTTACAAATGCTGAAACTGGTGGCGTTTGGTATACACAGCAAACCAGCCAAGCAACCATTAATTCAAGCACAGGAGTACTGACAGCTAAAAGTGCAGGAAATGTAATTGTGCAATATAGCAAAGGTACTTGTGCCAATGCAACTAAAACTATTACAGTAAACCCAATACCAGGTGTGCCAACTATTGCTTATGCACCAGGTACTAATATTACTGCTTTAAGAAGTGGAGCTAATTTTTGCAATGGCAAAAGCTTTACAGTAGTGGGTAATCCAACAGTTGGTAGTTGGTCGTTTACAAATCCATCAGTCGGTAATATAAGCAATGCAGGTTTAGTAAACTTTATTGGTGTGGGAAGTGGTTCTATTGTTTATACAGTAGCTACTGTAAATGGCTGTACTAATAGCAGAAGTTTACTAGGTACAGTAGTAAACTGCCCAGTAAGCAGAGGAATTAATACATCGGTAAACAGTTTGCAGTTTACCGTTAACAGTTTTGAGATGTACCCCAACCCTACCCAATCACAATTTACCATTTACCAATCACAATTAATTGGCACTGGAACTATCGTTATTACTGACTTATATGGCAAACAAGTAAAACAGCAACCATTAAGTATGGGAACTAACAATATCAACATATCATCTTTATCAAAAGGTATGTATTTAGTGAGTGTAATAACTAACCAAGGAAAAGCAACCAAGAAGTTGGTGGTGGAATAATATTGAGTTAGTGGGATTTAAATAAATATTAGCTTCTTTTGAAACTATTACATTACTCATTTTCAAAAACCCCTGTAAAGCCTGGCTTTTCAGGGGTTTTGCTTTTACCGAAAAAAATGAACTTATTGAAAATGCTTCTAACAACCCAACTTGCATATATTTAAATTCGCTACCCTATACTATTTTAATAACAATAAAAATTAATATAATCTTGTTCCATGCAATTACACTACAATAAAATAGAGCTTCCGTTTCAATATCCTTTCACCATTTCTGGTGGACGTACCAAAACCCATCAACCATCTTTAATGGTGGCTTTGCAAATAGGCAATTATGTTGGCATTGGCGAAGCTCCTGCCATTGCTTACTACAATATTACTGTAGAAAAAATGATAGAGGATATAGAGGCGAAGAAAAGGATGATTGAAAAATTTGCATTTACCGAACCCGAAAGGTACTGGCACTATTTGCACCACCTTTTACCCAACAATCCTTTTTTAGTAAGTGCTTTAGATATGGCTGCTTGGGATTTATTTGG
The DNA here is from genome assembly GCA_049241265.1 of Chitinophagaceae bacterium. Classification (GTDB taxonomy): domain Bacteria; phylum Bacteroidota; class Bacteroidia; order Chitinophagales; family Chitinophagaceae; genus CAIVPM01. Next base: position 10,162 of record JBMLRA010000228.1, on the reverse strand, counting down.
CAAACTAAAAGGCAAACTTTTATATGAATTGTGGAACACCGATTTCACCAACACTCCCACCACAGATTACACTATTGGAATTGATACTGAGGAGCGAATGATTGAAAAAATGAAAGCCCACCCCAACCCTATTTACAAAATAAAAGTGGGATTTGATGGCGACACAGATGTAATTAAAGAGCTTAGAAAACATACTGATTCAATATTTAGAGTAGATGCCAATGCAGGCTGGCAATTGGATGAAGCTATGGCAAAAATTAAAGTATTGGCTGGCTTAGGTGTTGAATTAATAGAGCAACCTTTGGCAAGGGATAATTGGGAAGGGATGAAAACATTATACAACAACTCCCTTATTCCTTTAATTGCAGATGAATCTTGCGTGTTTGAAAACGATGTGGAGAAATGTGCTGGATATTTTCATGGTATCAATATCAAACTCACCAAATGCAGTGGCATTACGCCTGCCATTAGAATGATAGAAAAAGCAAAATCATTGGGTTTAAAGGTAATGATGGGCAGTATGAATGAATGTAGTATTGGTGCTGCTGCTAATGCCAACTTTTTGCCACAACTAGATTATGTAGATATGGATGGCCCATTATTGTTGGCAGAAGACATTGCAAAAGGATTGGTTTTTGATAATGGCAAAGTATCTATCTTGGGTAAAGCTGGGCTAGGAATTACGTTAAAATAACCACCTGTAATAAGCTAGTATTAAGTTCTAAAAAACAGTTAGGTAGTTATGTGCCGTCCCCTACCTTTGCCAACTTAATAAAATAAGATATGAAGCTGGATAAAAATACGGTGATTGGTTTTACGTTGTTAGCAATATTGTTTTTTACGTTTTTTTGGTATAACAATAATCAACAACAAGCATATTTAAAATTTAAAAAACATCAAGACGATTCCATTGCCGCTGTAAATGCTAAAAATGCACCTAAAATAGATTCTATAAAAGCAAAAATGCAAGCTGCACAAGAAGATTCTGCAAGACAAATAGAAAAAGCAGGCAGACTTGTAAATGCAGCCATTGGTACTGAACAAACTACCACTATTGAATCAGATTTATTAAAAGTTACTTTTACCAATAAAGGCGGTAGAATAAAATTTGTAGAGTTAAAGAACTATAAATCTTTTGATGGTAAAAATGTTAAGCTTGGTGCCGAAGCTGATAAATTAGGATATGCTATTAACACTGGCAGTAATGCTGCTGCTCAAACAACTGATTTGTTTTTTACAGCTAGCACTGTTGCTACAAATAAAGATGGCAGCCAAACCATTAGTTATTCTTTAAATGATTCTGCAAGCAAGCCAGTAATACACACATTTACTGTAAAGCCAGGGAACTATATGATAGATTGGGATATTAATTTAGCTAATACAGCTTCATTATTAACCAATAGCCAACTTAATTTCAACTGGAATAGCACAACATTCCAACACGAAAAAAGTGCAAAGTATGAACGCCAGCAAATGAGCAATATTTGCTTTTACGAGGGTGGCGATTTTGATTATATCAGCTCAAAAACTGAGCATAAGTTTGAAAAATCTACTAACTGGATGTCGGTAGTGCAACAGTTTTTTAATACTACTTTAGTTGCAAAAAATAATTTTAATAGTGGTAATGTAGTTTGGGGGCGTAACACAGTTGATACGGCTGTAGAACTAGCTAAAATAAATGCAACATTTGAATTGAAAGTAAGTGGTAACAATGCCACGATACCTATGCAAATGTATTATGGCCCTAATGAATTTAAAACTCTAGAGCGTCAACCTGCACCAGAAATGGCACGCATTATTAACTTGGGAAGAGATATGTATTCCTTCGTTAGACCAATCAACCAATACATCATTATGCCAATCTTTGGTTTAATATCAAAGTTTGTTAGCAGTTATGGTATAGCTATTTTATTACTTACCATTTTTATTCGTTTAATCACAGCTCCATTAATGTATGGTAGTTATGTAAGTGGTGCTAAAATGAAAATTTTAAGACCTGAATTAGATGCTCTTAAAAAGAAATTTGGCAACGACCAACAAGGTTTTGCTATGGCTCAAATGAAGTTTAATAAAGAAGCAGGCGTAAATATGTTGGGTGGTTGCCTACCAGCCTTGCTGCAAATACCCATATTCTTTGCCTTATATAGTTTCTTTAATACCAATATTGCAGTTCGTGGTCAATCGTTTTTATGGAGCAAAGACTTATCAGTTTTTGATACTATCGCTAGCTGGAATACTTCTATATTAGGAGTTACACATATAAGCTTATTCACCATTACAGCTGTATTAACAAGTTTCTTGATTTCCATTTACAATATGGGCAATACACCCACTCAGGACAATCCTGCTTTGAAGTATATGCCTTATATATTCCCTTTCATTCTATTCTTTGTGTTCAATAATCTACCATCTGCATTAACATGGTATTATACTGTATCAAATTTAATTACTTTGATACTGCAAATAGTAATACAAAAGTTCATTATTAACCACGATAAATTAATTGCAGATATTGAAGAAAGAAGAAAAAATCCTAAGCTAAAAGAGAAAAGTAAATGGCAACAACGCTATGAGGAAATGATGGAAAGCCAAAAGAAAGTTCAGGAGCTAAAAGCTAAGAGCTCTGGTAAAAAATAATCATCGGTTGTTAAATTATTACAAGCACTTAAGGTTCTTGCCCAGATATTAACATAAATCTATTTTTCAATATTCTAAGTGTTTATATTTTGATTTATTGAAATATGGACACTTAGAATATTTTTTATTTAAGTAGTGGAAAAAAATCAACTTGAATTAGTCATTCTGTAAGATTACATACGCCCGTTTTAAGTTACTATGATTTTAATTAACCATCAATAAAAATTTATTTCGAATTTTCATTTCAGTATATGACAGCTATTTTTATTTCAAAGCGTTTCGTTTCATTATTTATAGTTTGTTTTTGTTTCAATATTGGATTTGCCCAACAAAATCTATTCAATATTCCTTCTGGTGATATTACAAACGAGAAAAAAATCTTCTATCAACATCAACTAAATGTTTACAGCAATAAGCTTGAATCAAAAGCCCATCTGGTTTATGGACTTGGCAAAGGTTGGGATGCTGGAGTGAATCTTGTTGGCAAAGGTTTTTATTTTGAACCTAATTGGAGGCTTTTACATAATGATAATCCTACAAAAGGTTCAGTTTATCCTGTTTTAATGGGAACAGTTCAAAAACAGTTTCATCTATCAGAACATTTTGATTTTAACTTAGGCTCTCAAGTAGGATTTAATTTGAGCAGTAAAGTACAGAATAAAGAACTTAATTATTATGCTTACGGAATAGGTGTTTATCATTTTATGCATAATACTAGCAGAATAGTTGGGGGTGTTTACAAAACAAACAAAATGTTTGTTGGTCAAGGCAATACATTGGGAGGAATGCTAGGCTACGAATTAAAGCTTTCTAAAAAATGGTATTTAATGGGCGACTGGGTTAGTGGCAACAACGATGGTTCTGTTACAGTAATTGGTGGTATGTATAATGCTTCTAAGCGATTACAAATTTGTTCAGGCTGGCAAATTCCAAACCCTAATACACCAAAACCAACTGGACTAGTTTTAGAACTGAACTTAATGGGCTGGGATTTATACTAAGACAAATAGGTTAACCACTTTTTTGTTTTTAATAATATTTACAAAATATTCTAAACTTAATCTTGCAATCTAAATTTTAAACAAATGAGAAGTCCTGCTTTTTGGTGGATGATAGCTTTAATAATGTTGGTATTAGATTTTTATGTTTTTCAAGCAGTAAAAGCAGTTTCAGTAAATGCATCATTAAAAACAAAAAATATCATTCAGTATGCTTATTGGATAGTTTCAACTATTACGATTATTACAGTAATTTGTTTTCCTTATATACAATCACTCAACGCATCTAAGTTTTTCAGAAACTATGTTTTTGCCATTATGATGGGTCTGTTAATTGCAAAGATTATTGCTATTGTTTTCTTTTTAATTGATGATGGTAAACGTGGTATTTTATGGACAGTAAAAAAGGTTTTACCAGACAATGGCTCTCAATTAGGAATTGATGAAGATGCAATACCAAGAAGTGCTTTTTTAAGTTGGATGGGTTTAGGCATTGGCAGCACTTTGTTTGGAACTTTGCTTTATGGTTTTAGCAATAAATATAATTATCAGGTAAAAAAAGTTTCATTGGCTTTTGAAAACTTGCCAAACGCTTTCAAGGGGCTAAAAATTGTTCACATTAGTGATATACACAGTGGTAGTTTTCAAGATTCAAAAGCTGTAGAACACGGTGTTGATTTGATTTTGAAAGAGAATGCTGATTTAATTTTGTTTACTGGAGATTTAGTAAATGATAGACACACTGAAGTTTTGGAGTACATTCCTATATTCAACAAACTCAAAGCTCCACTAGGTGTATATAGTACATTAGGCAATCACGATTATGGTGATTATGTAATATGGGAAAGTGAAGCTGCCAAAACAGATAACCTTAATAAACTAAAGCAAGCACATAAAGATTTAGGCTGGAGATTGCTAATGAATGAACACGTAGCATTAGAAAAAAATGGTGAAAAAATTGCTTTGCTAGGCATTGAAAACTGGGGAGCCAAAGGTCGTTTTCCAAAATATGGCAAAATGAAAGAAGCATATCCTGGCACAGAACAATATCCTTTTAAAATATTAATGAGCCACGACCCAAGCCATTGGGATGCACAAGTAAAAACAGAATATCCCGATGTTGATTTAATGCTTGCTGGTCATACACATGGTATGCAATTTGGCGTTGAGCTACCTTTCTTTAAATTCAGTCCTGTGCAATGGATGTATAAACAATGGGCTGGCTTGTATGAAGATGGGAAACAAAAACTTTATGTTAATCGTGGCTTTGGATTTATTGGCTATCCTGGTAGAGTTGGTATTTTACCTGAAATAACAGTGATTGAATTAGTTTAATTTGTTGTTACTCTAAACCAATCAATATCTACAAAACCTGCATCGTTAGTAATTTGTTTTCGTGTAAAAAAGAAACCCATTTTGGCACCGACCCATCTACCAGGTTTTGCTATAAAATTATCAGATAAAGTTGTAAAAGAAGTTCCATCTATACTATAACTAAAATTACAAATTGCACCTTTAGTAACAGCTAGTTTCAGATAAACAGTATTGTTGCTGATGGTATCAGATTTCATTTCAGTTTCTAATCTATTTTTATCAGCATCTAAGCATTTTGCATAAGTAATTTTATAGGCCTTATCTAGTTTATTAATCGCTATGTGAGCATAATCATTACCAAGTATTGCTAGTCCAAATTTTTCGTTACCAAACTTAGGGTTAATAATTAGTTTAGCAGTTGCACTAAAGGTTTCAGCAGGTAATTTTTGTGTTAAAATATTGGGCAAATAATACAAGTTTCCGTTAGTTGAATCTAGCACAGAAAAAATTCTTAAAAAACCATCAGGCGTTGCAAATGCCCAGCCTTCTTGTTCATTTGCTTGCCATTGCCATTGCAATCCAAGTTTGGCTTTATTAAATTCATCAGTAGCAGCAATTGATAACTTGCTTTCTTTGGTATTTACAATACCGTTGTCAACAGGCTCTCCTACCCCACCTTTATCACTCCCAATTACAGGAAAATCATTTACCCATTTCATTGGTTGCAAATGCACGATTCTGCCATAAGCATCTTTATCCTGAAAATGTAAAAACCAATCCTTACCATCAGGTGTATTTACCCAAGCTCCTTGATGAGGACCATTGATAGTTGATTTGCCCTGTTGCATTACTATTTTTCTTTCATAAGGGCCGTAAATATTTTTACTTTTTAAAACAATTTGCCAACCAGTGCCCACACCACCTGCAGGAGCAAATATGTAATAGTAACCATTGCGTTTGTAAAACTTAGGACCTTCAACAGTTGGGTCAAGTTGATGTCCATCATACACCATAACCCCCTCACCAATTATTTTGGTTCCTTCTTTATTCATCTCTTTAACTACCAAAATACTTTTAAAACCTGCTCTGCTACCAGCATAAGCATGAACAAGATAACATTTTCCATCATCATCCCACAAAGGACAAGGGTCTATTAGACCTTTACCTTTTTGCACTAAAACGGGTTCGCTCCAACTGCCTTTAATATCTTTTGTTTTTGTAAGATAAATACCAAAATCTGGGTCGGGATAATAAATGTAAAACTCTCCATTGTGATAACGAATAGCTGGAGCCCAAACACCACAACCATTTTGCACCTTATTGTAATGTATCGCTGGTTCTAGTTTCTTAATTGCATAATTAATAATTTCCCAATGCACCAAATCGGTAGAGTGTAAAATTGGCAATCCAGGAATATTATTAAAACTACTGGCTGTCATATAATAATCATTGCCAACACGTATTGCATCTGGATCGCTGTAATCAGCGTGAATAATGGGATTTTGGTAATTAGTAACAGCTACTGGCTTACTGTTTTGTTGTGCATTAATTTTGCTAAACGAAAAAATAAAGCATAATAGCAACGAACAATTTTTGATGTTTATATAATGGTTGATATGCTGTTTCATTTTCTTTATTATAGAGCTTAACAAAAGATTTATTTACTTATTTTCTTTCCAGCAGGGAATGTAACACCAAGACTTAATATCATTTCAAAAGTACCAAACATTTGTCTTGCTTTTCCTTTGTAAACATCTAATCCACTATAACCTGCATAGTCTAATTTACTGGCAAGCTCAAGATATATAGTCTTATGAAAAGTAGTACGAAGTGCATACTCAATACCTACATTCCATCCTCCAAGTTGAAAACGAGGGTCATTGTCTTTGCCAAAAAATGTGTTTTGAACATGAGGAATAACAGGTCCAATACCAACTTTTCCTAAAGCATCTAACTTAAAGTTTTTGCTGGCACTAGTTGCGTAATTCCACCTTTTTACTAAATTAAACAACAAAAAATTGGCACCATTATTAAGGAAATACTCAAAGCCATTGGCTTCATTGAACTTTACTGTTGTATCAACCTCTCTATTGTTTAGTTTTCCCTTAATTCTTACATCTTGGTCTGCAATAATGTATTTGGTATGATCGAAATTAATTTCAAAAGCAAGATTTTTTTTCTTATTAAAAAAATAACCAATTCGGTAGTTGTATTGTGGAATTGTCAAGGGTAGGGTCAATAAGCCTTCGTCCCAACCTGGACGATCATGAGCCTTTACTGAAACCATTTTATAATCATTACCAAGTTCAGGCTGCATCACCCTAACATTACTATTTGTGTACCATTCCTTATTATAACCCCAGCTAAAATAAAACTCTCCTTTTCTCTCTTTTTTTTGTGCTATTACAGTATAACTGACAAGAGACAATATTGTCAATAATAAATATTTTTTCATCGTGCAAATAAACAGTATTACAAAAAATAGAGTCTTAATTTATGTATGATCGGCTATAAGATAATTATCGATGTTGATGTTTTGCCTGTATCATCTTTTAAAACTACTGTATAATTACCTTTTGCCAGTTTATCAGCAATAATGTTTGTTGAGTTTGTACCTTCTTTTACGTTAATACTTAAACAAACTCTTGCTGACTCGTTCACCAATTGAATAATTGTATTCTTTTTTGCAGCATTATGAGAAACTACAAAACTATTTTTAGCAGGATTAGGGTAAACACTCACTTTTTTAGTTTGTGTAGGGTTTAGCTTGATTTGTTTTATGTCTGAAAATTGTTTGGCTCCATCATTATCAACTGAAATTATTCGGTAAAAAATAACTTGTGGCAGATTATTGTTAGGTATAATATCATTAAACAAATATTCACCACTTCCTTTTGCAGTAATCTTAATTATTGTTTTAAAGTCAGCACCATCAAAGCTTCTTTGAACTTCAAAATACGCTGTATTAACCTCTGTTACTGTAAACCATTTATTTTCTATTACTGTATTTCCATTATTTTGTTGTTGAAGTTTAGCTTCGTAATAAGCCATTTTAACAGGTGTTACAATTCCTTCTATTTTGACAATGTTGCTATATAATGTGTCTGGAGTAACCCCAATTTTATAAGAACCAATTTTGTAAAAGGTAGTTGTTGCTGGTAGATTTGTATCATCAACTGTAAAATTGATTGAATCGATATTTGAACTAATGCTGTTCACTTTCGTGTATATCCCTAAACTATCTGTACTGCTAAATAATGCATAAGTAAAACCATCTTTTACCCAATCAGTTACAAAATTAAATTTAGCAAGTGTTGAATTAATTTTAGTTGCTTTTAAACTAACAAAGTTGGCATGTGCATTCCAAGCTGGAATTTCATTTAAGTATTTTTCTAACGCTGTGTATCCATTTGCTGTAATTGTTGCTCTATCTGTATTACTTGCAGGATTTAGTCCCTCTCTTTTCTCCCACCAAGTTGGCATTCCATCTACATCATTATCTTTTGGTGCATTGCCACTTAAAAGTGTTGGCCAAGCATTAACAGTATTTGCATAAGCTGTACCATGAGGATAATTGCCTTGTACATCAATAATTTTTCCAGTTCTATTGATTACATTTTTAACAATCCTTGTATCAAGAGTATCTCTACTAGGAATAGTTACACCAACATTTTTCAACACATCATTGTATGCATCGGTTGCAGATTGTAAGTTAATATTAGAAATCGCAAATGGAACTGTAACCTTTGATTGAGTTGTATCGGCTAAACTTCCTCCATCCATTTTTGCACCTAGCCAATTCCTGTTTGTAATATTTGTGTTCCCATCTACATAATTTCCAGAAACAAAAAACTTACCGTAAGGCAATGGAGCAGTTTTATATGGATTAACAATTTGTGATCTTACAGAAGTTGCTGTTGAAGGACCATATTTATAATAATTGTTTATAATATTATAATTGCCACCTTCTCCACCATTTACATTATAAGCACCCCAATTATAAATTACATTATTTACAAATTCACAATTTTCTGCACCAGGAGTTGCTCCACCATCTAAATTTCTACTCCCATCAAACCTGCAAGCTCTACCTTGGCAATGTGCCAATAAATTATGATGAAAAGTTGATCGCCTTCCACCCCAAATTCCACCATAGCCATGACGTTCAAAATCAGTATCACCCGTTTCAAAATGATAAGAAAAATTTAATGGCTCACTTAACATACACCATTGCACTGTAGTGCTGTCTCCTTCGTATATGCTACAAACTTCATCATTACTCCAACTCATTGTACAATGGTCTATCAGTATGTTTTTTCTACCTGTACCACCAAATGCATCATCTCCTCCACTCCCATTTAATGGCATACACGCTGCTGTAAAAGGTGCAACTGGAACGCCACAGCCAACTGGCGTTGTTTTTAATTGATTTTTATCGCCTAAACGAAAACGTATATATCTAATTATAATATTATTTCCACCCAATGTTACACTTCTATCTGCAATACAAATACCACCTGCAGGTGCTGTTTGCCCTGCAATTGTTGTATTCGCCCTTATAGATAAATTAGAAGCTAAGTGAATAGTGCCAGATACAGAAAAAACAATAGTTCTGTAAGCTGCCGTTTGATTAACAGCATAACGTAATGTACCTACACTTCCATCATCGGCAAGGCTAGTAACATAAAATACGCTAGTTAATGCTGTGCTAGTTCCTCTTCCACCACTTGTAAATCTTCCAGCACCTTCTGCACTAGGAAAAGCCAGTTGTTGTGCATTAGTAGAATGTATGAAAATAATTAATGCAAGAATCGTTAAAACATTTTTCATTGCATAAAATTAATCACTACATTAATACTGTTCTGTTTTTAGCAGAACTAAAGTACAGGCAACGATTGCACTAACGCCATTCTGTTCTGCAAGAGCTATTAATTCATTGTTTTCAGTACCAGGATTAAAAATGATTCTACTTGGTTTAAGAGAAAATATATAATCGTAATATTCTTTTTGTATATTTTTATTGATGTAAAGGGTTATAGTATCAATGTTTTCAAAATGTGGCATTCCCTTCATTATTGGCACGTTATTAATACTACCTAATTTATTACCAATAGCAAAAACATTATGCTGATAGCTCAGCAACATTTTAACAGCTATATTACTATAACGTTCTTCATTTTCAGAAGCTCCAATAACGAGTGTAGGTTTGTTCA
>JBMLRA010000227.1:0-1862 GCA_049241265.1 Chitinophagaceae bacterium | reverse complement strand
AAGTATCAATGTGGAAGTATTCTGTGTAAAGTGAGCAGTACTTTTTATTTGACTTATTGAAAGTTTTAAAACACTTAATATTTTTTTGCAAATGATTGCATAAACGGCATATTTTTACTGTGATAGACCAACTGTAATGAGAGACTTTTATTTCCTGAGTTAACTACAGCCAAAGAACAACAGCAATAGATTACATAAATGGGAAGATAAACATTGAGAGAAAAGTTATGAATTTTTGGGAAGTTTGGTTTAAAGGGTATAGTTACAAGTATTTAAAAATGAATATTATGAGAAAGGTATTGTTGGTGGTAGGGTTGATGATTACAGGTTTTGTCAATGGGCAGTGGAGTGAGTTGGGTGGGACAAATACTTCTATGTTTCATAGTAACATCAGATGCCTAAGTGCCGATGTTGCTGGTAATATATATGCAGCAGGAGATTTGATTGATAGCAATTACAATATGTATGTCGCTAAATGGAATGGCAATACTTGGAATAAAATAGTTGACACGAATTGTAATTCTTCTATTAATAATTGCTTGGTAATGAGCATTTATATTTCACCATCGACTAATTTGTATGCCGGAGGATTCTTTTTTAATAACAACAATAAGTATTACGTGGCTAAATGGGATGGAAATATTTGGAATGAATTAGGTGGTACCAACAACTCTCCCTTTAATAATCATATATACAAGATTAAGAATGACGCTCTTGGTAATATTTATGTGGCAGGTGCTTTTACAAACGGAATTACTTGGCCGAATGGCAATTACTATGTAGCCAAATGGAATAGTAACAGTTGGATTGAAACCGGTGGAACTAATACTTCCATTTTTAATGGTACTATAGAGAGTCTGACTGTCGATGGAAATGGTTTCATATATGCAGCTGGTACTTTCACAAACAGCAACGGAAAGTACTATGTAGCTAAATGGAATGGTGTTAACTGGAGTGAAGTTGGTGGGAATAACAACTCCCAATTTAGTTTGTGGATACTTGATTTAGCCACGGATGCTTTGGGCAATATCTATGCAACTGGTGGCTTTAAAAATAGCAGCGGAAAGTACTATGTAGCTAAATGGAATGGAATTAGTTGGAGCGAAGTTGGTGGTAGCAATACTTCTACTTTTAATAACAAAATAGCACGTCTAGTTACTGATGTATCTGGAAACTTATATGTAACAGGAGAATTTACAAATGGTAATGGAAAATACTATATAGCCAAATGGAATGGAATTAGTTGGAGCGAAGTTGGTGGTAGCAATACTTCTACTTTTAATGCTCCGATACTTAGTGTCATTAAAGACGCTGCTGGTAATATATATGCAGCAGGTGGTTTTACAAACAGCAATGGAAAAACTTATGTTGCTAAGTATACATCACCACTCCCCCTCAAAATTCTTTCCTTCAATGCCAAACAAGAAAACAATAAAGTGCTACTCAATTGGCAAACAGCTAATGAGGTAAATGTTTCGCACATCAATATTCAACGCAGCAATAATGGAAAAGATTTTACAAGTATTGGTAAAGTAAATGCAGCTTGTTGTAATTACAATTTTATAGACCCAATACCTAATACCCAATACCAAAGTACTTTTTATTACCGATTAGAAATAGAAGATAAAGATGGCAGCAAAACATACTCAACAATTCAACAAATAACAATTAAACCCCAAACTCCAAACCTTGTGATTTATCCTAACCCTACAAAAGGTATTGTTAATATTGAATGTGTTGGTGCCAAGCAAATATTAATTATTGATTACTTGGGGAGAACAATAAAACAATTCATTAATATAACTCAACCTCAAACCGTAAACACCAAACATTTTGTAAAAGGTATTTACACCTTGCAGGTA
>JBMLRA010000226.1:0-1351 GCA_049241265.1 Chitinophagaceae bacterium | reverse complement strand
TACCATTTTCGATACAATTTATAAATGAAAGTAACTAATAAAATTGAAAATAAAATGGGGCAAAGCATTTCGGCAATAATAAAATTATGCAAACGCTGTTCTCTAAAAATTTCTACAGCTTTCTCATCTAAGTAAAAAGGCTCTTTAACAAAGCTATAATACCATGATGTTAAAATTAATGATAAAAAATATACCATTGCTGTAAATAAATTTATGGCAATACCTTGCCATACCGTTCTGTTTTTTGCATTAAAAGCTGAAATTGAAACAAGTAAAAACATTAATAAGTAAATAAACATTATTCCAAAAACGGTGGTTTCTCCATTTCCGTAACTACTAAAGGCTGTAAAAATTGCAGCTAATATAACTAGTAAAATACCAGCTAAAATACTCAAGAAAAAAGTTTTTACTGTACTATGCCTAAAAATAAAAAGTAGTAAACTAAAAACTAATGAAGGATAAAAAATTAACCTCAACACTATATTAAAAGTATCAACACTATAGTATCTATACTTTCGTTCTAGAATATTGCTAAAGTTATTTTCTAGGGTATTTATGTTATACCTTTTTTCTAGCCTATTGTGGTAAATGGTATCATAATATTCAAAAACTGGTGGCTTGTAAGTGTGTAAACTTCCATATTCAAAACTATATTTTTCGAGCAGTGGTTTTAAACTTTGCCATTCATTTAGTCTATTGATAGTTAATGGGTGCTGAAATACTTGATGGTATAAATCTAAACTTGTATAAGCACTATCATCTATTTTAATTCCATACCTGCGAGAACTTACTTTTTTGTAAGATGGGCAACTGTAAAAAACATAAGTAGAATCGTTTACTTTTATAATGCTATCAGATGTGAGAGCTTTTTTTAAAACATCATAAAAAGGAAAATAATTAATTCTTTCGGCATCTTCATCATTTTCGTTTGGTAAAATAACCTTGGCAGCAGAATCAACAACTGCAGCAGCAACTGTAACATCGCTTTCATAATTCATCTCTTTTCTTATAGCTTCATTCAAAGTAATTACAGTATCTTTTTTTGACTTCCAATAATCATTTGCTCTATAAATTTCCCTATCCCAATCTTGTTTTAAAGAATCATACTCCAACTTACAAATACCAATATTTATGGCATTTAAATCTGCTATTAATTCTTTTTCTTTAAATGCAGCATTGGCTCGCAAAGTTTCAATAACACTAGGTACAAAACAACTTAAAACAATAATAATACTACTTAAAAAGTATAACCAAAAAACTGATAAACGCCCCCAAGCAGTAACGTTACCAAATCGCTTAAAAACATTAAATCTCAATAAAAAAATTAGCCATACAATTAGCCCAATAATCG
>JBMLRA010000225.1:0-1308 GCA_049241265.1 Chitinophagaceae bacterium | reverse complement strand
CCAATTACTACTTCTTTATTACCTAGAACAGGTAATGGAACAACGTATGTAGCACCTACATTAGTAAGTAATACAACCTTAGTAGATGTTATTGAATTGTCAGATGGTTCAAGGGTTCATAATGGCAAAGTAACTTGGACAAATCATGGTTTACCTATTCATACTTATTTTTTTGCAAGTGCTACAGCTCCTTTCTATACTTCTACACCACCAACAAGTGGGTATAGTCAGCAGTTATTCTATACTGACGATGCAAACACTATATTAATTGATATTGAAGAGGGTTTAACAACAAGTGGAAGTGGAAGTTCGTCTCAAACTTTTGCCAAAAATGTTTATTTTAATGGAACTGATCCAACAAGTGCCACAATATTTGATTTAAACAACCCACCAACTATAAATGATAATAGTTTAAAAGCTGATGATAATAATCTTTATATTGGTACAAACAGCTCAACTTGGACTTATAACACAAGTACAGCTACATATTCTACTTATGTTATTCCAGCAACCACTAAAGCTGTGTTTAAGGGAAAATATAACGTGGGAATAGCGGTGGCAAGCACTAGCGGGACAGTAGTATCCTTAAATAATATTCAAATTAATTCAATACCTACAGCATGGAATAATGCAACAGGTACTTTTACGGCTCCTACAACAGGTTATTATCTAGTAACAGCTTCAATGGGCGGTTTGGCTAATTGGTCTACTAGTCATTTTTTAGAAATAAATATTGCAGTCAACGGAGTGGTTCAAAATAGCTTTTTAGACCAGTCAAACGCTACATTTGGTGGGTTTCTAATACCTAGCGGCTCAGTGCCAGTATATCTTACAGCTGGTAATACATTACAATTTAGATTTACTAGCTCTTTAAATTTTACAACACATGTAAATTCAACTTATTTTTCAATAACACAATTATAAAAACATGAGTACAAATAAAAACACAATAGAGGTAGTAGGGGGAGCTTCAACCCCCGAAAAAACATATTATAGCACAACAGCACCAACGCTTACAACTGGCTATGTAGCAGGAGATTTATGGTATATAACGCCATTGGGTACAGAAGCCGACAGCGGTAATGCAACGGCTGAGTATAGATTTACAGGTACAAAATGGGTTAAAACGCCTGGTGGAATAGGCAAAACTCAAGCCCCAGAATTAGTGCCAGTGAGAGATTTTAAAACTCAAACTGAATTAGATGCTTTAGCAAATGCAACCACTAAGCCAAATGATGGAACTTCTTATATAGTTACTGACGGCTCAAATAAATCTAATATTTTCACTTGGGACGAATATGCAAACGG
>JBMLRA010000224.1:0-3573 GCA_049241265.1 Chitinophagaceae bacterium | reverse complement strand
GCCATACTTCAATTGCACCACATTTGTAATTGCCCAACGCTTCTGCCAGCGTTCTGCATTTCAATTGAGCAGCAGTACATAACATTGGGCAACACCTCAACCCCCAACACCTATGCCCACCACCACCCACGTACAACCATTATATTTGTCCCAATTTTAACAAATGACAAAAGAAGCAGCATACAATAAAATAGAAGAACTTGTAACTCGATTTACAGAACAAATAACAAGTTACAAAAAATCAGACTATAATGAAACCCAAACTCGTAGAGACTTTATCGACCCATTCTTTAAAGCTTTAGGTTGGGATGTAGATAATCAACAAGGGTATGCAGAAGCATACAGAGAAGTAATTCACGAAGACAGAGTAAAAGTTGGAAAAGCAACAAAAGCACCCGATTACTCTTTTCGTTTGTCAGGCGGTAAACGTTTATTTTTTGTAGAAGCAAAAAAGCCAAGTGTATTTATAAAAGATGAAATATTGCCTGCCTATCAAGTTCGTAGATATGGTTGGAGTGCTAAACTTGCAATTAGTATAATTACAGACTTTGAAGAATTTGCAATTTACGACTGCTCAAAAAAGCCACTATCAACAGACAAAGCTGCTGTTGCAAGAATTAAATATTTAAACTACAAAGACTACTTAACAGAGTTTGATTTTATTTGGGACACCTTCTCAAAGGAAAAAGTTTTAAAAGGAAGTTTTGATAAATTCATACAAGGTACTGCAAACAAAAAAGGTACAAGCACAGTTGATAAAGCATTCTTAGAAACACTAGATAATTGCAGAACAATGCTTGCCGAAAGCATTGCAAAGCTAAATACAGCTTTAGATGAAGATGAAATTAATTTTGCAGTACAACAAACAATTGATAGGATAATATTTTTAAGAATTGCAGAAGATAGAAGCATTGAACCTTATGGCAATTTGCAAGATGCAGTAAAGCAAGGCAATTATTACAACAACCTTTTTGGTTTATTTCGAATAGCAGATGATAAATACAACTCTGGCTTATTCAACTTCAAAAAAGACACTATAAGTCAAAACCTGCAAATTGATAACAAGGTTTTAAAAACAATCATCAACCAATTTTATTACCCCGAGTGTCCTTACGAATTTTCTGTTTTAAGTGTAGAAATTTTAGGTAGTGCCTACGAGCAATTTTTGGGCAAAACAATTACAATCAACAAAAATCACAAAGCAGTAATTGAACTAAAACCCGAAGTGCGAAAAGCAGGGGGCGTTTACTACACACCACAGTATATTGTAGATTACATTGTAGAAAACACAGTTGGTAAACTCACCCAAAACAAAACACCAAAGCAAGTTGCAGAAATAAAAATAGTTGACCCCGCTTGTGGCAGTGGTAGCTTTCTCATTGGTGCATATCAACACTTATTAAATTGGCATAGTACCTACTACCAACAAAACGAAACACAAGCCAAAAAAGATAAAGCACTCACACCCACAGGCAACCTTTCTACAAGCATTAAAAAGCAAATACTACTAAATAATATTTATGGAGTAGATATAGATGTAAATGCAGTAGAAGTAACCAAGCTTTCTCTATTGTTAAAGTGTATGGAAGGGGAAACCCAAGCCAGTATTGCCACACAAGCATCTTTATTTAACGAAAGAGTATTGCCAACATTAGACGATAATATTAAAAGTGGCAATAGTTTAATTGATACCGACTATTATGATAACCAATTTGATTTTGGAGAAGAAAAAAAGATAAAGCCATTTAGTTGGAAAAAAGCATTTCCAAATGTTTTTAAAAATGGGGGCTTTGATGTTGTAGTTGGTAATCCACCATATGTTTTTACAAGAGACGTCGATTGGTCTGATGAAGTAAAAAATTATTTCTGGTCGAAGTTTGAAATATCTAAAGAGAATGACAATACAAGAAAAAATCAATCAGGCAAGATTAATTTGTATATTTTATTTATTATTAAATCAACAGAGTTACTAAATAAAAAGGGTTGTTTAAGTTTTATTATTCCAAATGGTTTATTAAGAACAACTACATACGATACAACAAGAAAATTCATTTTAGAAAGAACTGCTATTGAAAGGATTGTTGATTTAAAAGATGGTGTTTTTGAAGGAGTAACTGCATCAACAATAATAATAAGTTTATTAAACAATAAAGAAAAAATAAAAACTCTAGTAATTGATGCAAATTGTAAAATAGATGGGTTTGTAAATGAAGCAAATACCACATCAATAATGCAGTCAAATTTCCTAAAGAATGTAAGTCACACATTCAGTTTGTACATAAGTCCAGTAGAACAAGAAATTTTCACAAAAATATCAAACTCAAAATTTTATTTAAAAGACATTATTGTTGATATTATTGAAGGCATTGTTGCACATAAAGAATTTATAAGTAAAGAAGCTTTAACTAATGAGTATAAACCAATGCTAGAAGGTAAAGACATAAAAAGATATCAAACTAACTTTGGTGGAAATTACGTTTTATTTGATAGAAAAAAAATACATAGAGCGAGACCAGATTATGTCTGGAATGCTGATAAAAAAATAATTATACAAAGAATTAGTGGGGGCAAATACCCGCTTGTGAGTACAATTGATAGTGATAAATACTTAGCATTTGCTTCAACTAATTTGCTTCTTTTAAAAGAGAATTTTGTAAATGATTATCCTTATGAACTTATTTGTGCTTTAATCAACAGTAGGCTTTGGAATTTTTACTATTCAAAAAACTTTAGTAATGGAAGCACTTTAACTGTAAATATTTCTAAAACATTTTTAGAAATGTTACCCTTACCTCAAAAGCCAAATAAAGAAATTGTTAAAAGTATTTCTTCTATTGTAGAACAATTATTGTCATTAAATAAAGAAATAAAAATAGTAACCTTAGAGACAAAGAGAGAACAATTAAAAAACAAAATTGATTTTTTTGAAAACAAAATAAATCAATTAATTTATAACCTTTATTACTTAACAGATGATGAAATTAAAATTGTTGAAAGTTAAATATGAAAGAACAAGAGGAAATAATAAAAGAGTTTAGACAGCAACAAGAAAAATTTATTTATTACTTAATTGCTCTTTGTGTAGCAAGTATCGCATTTGCTGTTCATCAAACTAACAATAAACAGCTAGCTTTTACTCAAATACCTTTGGGAGTTGCAGTTATATGTTGGGGAATCAGTATATACTCTGGGTTTAAATTTATAGCTAAAACATTAGATTTACTTTATATCAATAACGATTATTTTAATTTATTACAAGGCAAAAACGACATAGCTGGTAGAGAACTATGGAAAATTGAAGTCGGAAAAGAAGCATTTGAATCAATAATGAATATGAAAAGTAAAAGGGCAAGTAAATTTTCTAAATTGCAAATCAATTCATTTTATTTCGGTTCATTAGCATTCATTGTTTGGCATATAATTGAAATGTACTTGGCAATTTAATTTAAAAAATTTATTTAATATTTAGTTTTCATTTTAAAAATATAATAATTTAGCATTTCATTAAAATTTAATCGTATGCCAAGTACATCAGAAAAAGGACACGCAAAAAATGTAGCCAATTTTTCAAAA
>JBMLRA010000223.1:0-4401 GCA_049241265.1 Chitinophagaceae bacterium | reverse complement strand
CAAAGATTAAAATTACACAATTAAAAAGCGGGATTGATAGATCTGAGCGTCAAAAGCAAACTTTAATTGCTTTAGGTCTTAGAAAAGTTAATGCCACTAAAGAAGTTGAGGCTACACCGCAAATACTAGGAATGGTAAGCAAAGTTAACCATTTAATAAAAGTAGAGCAATTATAAACTCTATTCCTAATTAGAGTATTAAATATTTAAAGCGAGCAGTATTTAGGAAACTGCGTAAGTAAAAATAAAAATGAAATTACATAATTTAAAACCAGCAGCTGGTTCAACTCACAAAGAAAAAAGACTAGGACGAGGAGAAGCTAGTGGAAAGGGTGGTACATCAACTCAAGGTAATAAAGGTGGACAAAGTCGTGCTGGTTACCAAAGAAAAAATGCTTTCGAAGGTGGTCAGATGCCAATTCAACGTCGTGTTCCTAAACGTGGTTTTAAGAACAATAATCGTGTTGAATATGTTGTTTTCAATTTGGGTCAAATTGATAAATTGCAAGAAAAATACGCCTTCCCTGAGTTTTCATTGGAAAACTTATATATCAATGGTTTGATTAGCCAAAATGATAGAGTAAAAATTTTAGCTACAGGTGAAATAACTTCAGTTCTTACTTTCAAAGTAAATGCGATAAGTGAAAAGGCCAAAGCTGCAATCGAAGCATCCGGAGGAAAGGTTGAAATTATAAAATAATTACAGAAATTTCGGTGCATCACAGATGCACCTTTTTGGTTTTAAGATACTAACTTTTACAACTTATTACAACAGTGAAAAAATTCATACAAACGTTAAAAAATATTTGGTCGATAGACGAGCTTAAGAATAAAATAATATTCACCCTAATCTTGGTATTTATCTACCGTGTTGGCTCTCATATCGTTCTTCCAGGAATCAACCCCAATCTATTGGATGAGTCTAAATTAAGGGCTGCTAACAAAGGTTTATTGGGAATTTTTGATACATTTGCTGGAGGTGCTTTTTCACAAGCATCAATATTTGCCTTGGGTATAATGCCTTATATTTCTGCATCTATTTTTATGCAGTTAATGACTATTCTGGTGCCTCAGCTTAAGAAAATTCAAAACGAGGGTGAGACTGGTCGAAAAAAAATTAATCAGTGGACTAGATATTTAACTGTTATTGTTACCGCATTCCAAGCTGGGGCTTATGTTGCTTATTTAACATCTCCACAGGGTAGCTATTCTCAGGCTATAATGATACAAGGTGTCTTATTCACATTCATAACTATAGTTACCCTTACTGCTGGTACTTTGTTTGTGATGTGGTTAGGTGAAAGAATACAAGACAAGGGATTAGGCAATGGAACCTCTATCATAATTATGGTTGGTATTCTAGCACGTTTGCCACAAAGTTTTATGCAAGAATTTAGTGCTAAAAGCCAAAGCAAGGGTGGTGGTCTATTAATATTTCTAATTGAGATTGTTGTTTTAGTTGCAATTATTATGGGGCTAATTATTTTAGTTCAAGGAATAAGAAAAATACCACTAAGCTATGCAAAACAAATTGTTGGAAGCAAAAATCTAGACGTGGCTGGTTCTCGTCAGTTTTTGCCTGTCAAAGTAAATAGTGCTGGAGTTATGCCAATAATTTTTGCACAAGCGATTATGTTCTTGCCAACACTCATATCATTTACTAATATTGATTCAGCTAAAGGTATTACAAAGGTATTTAATGATCATAGTAATGTTTGGTATATGATTATTTATTCTGTAATGGTTATTGGATTTACCTTTCTTTACACTGCACTAATATTTAATCCTAATCAAATATCGGAGGATTTAAAGCGTAGTAATGGATTTATTCCTGGTGTTAAACCTGGCCAACCTACTGCTGATTTTATTGGAGCTATTATGGATAGAATCACGCTTCCTGGAGCAATATTTTTAGCTTTCGTTGGTATTATGCCAGGTATCGCACAGAAGTTTGGTGTCACAAGTCAATTTAGTACTTTTTTTGGTGGTACAAGTTTGTTAATTATGGTTGGTGTAATTTTGGATACCTTACAGCAAATTGAAACTTATTTATTGATGAAACAATATGATGGTTTAATGAGTAGTGGTAGGGTTCAAGGAAGACAAACAGCTGCACCTATATCAACTACTACACTCTAGTATAATAATTTAATATATTCTGAAAAGCTGCTTTCAATTAAGCAGCTTTTTTTATTAAGTCAATTTCGAAAAAAATCTGTTACATAGTTCTTTTAGAATATTTACTGCATTGCAACAGTTCGATAAGCAAATCTGTTTTATGGGTAATTTTTTTTCCATAATACAGTTCAAATCCATAACATTTGATTATCAATAGTTATATAATAAAATGTACTTTCAACAAGTTGAATAGATAATAAGTTTCAATTTAAGTAATGATGCAGAAAATAGTAGGTAATTATTTCAATTGAAAAGTTTTATTATTGGGTAAATTCTAAGAGGACTTAAGCTCTGCTGTAGAGCAACTTAACAGCAATAAGATTTGCCACGAAGAATGCACCTCTGATTAGCAATAATCAAAGGTTTTTTATTATCATTTTTTGTGTTAAATGACTAATAAAACTAATCCTTTTTGAAACTACAGATACCATTTAATATAGTTTTTTGATGCATTTTTTTAGGCCACGATGCAGTAAAACTTGATTTTTTGAATTTACAAAGAATGATTCTATGCCATTGGATGATTTTGTATTTTATCATCTTGCAAGTAATTAAACATATTTGGCAAAGCATTTTATGTTTATACTAAAATTTTTATGAAACACTCATTGACTTTTATTTACATTTTTATGCAATTTATACCAATTATAAAACTGCTTTAGCCAATGTTGATTTTGGTCTTGATTTTTATTAAATGTAATTGATGAAAAATTTTAAATAATGATAATCATTCCACAGTTTTAGGGTGAGGAGTAAGCCACAAGCTTCATTCAGATTGAATATGAATCGAGCAAGCTGCATAAAACTTCTTTACAGCTATATTTAGTGGCTTTTAAAATGACTTTATGACCATCGCAAGTAATGCCTTAATTCGAAAACCTATTTGTAGCAAATTTTCCAAATCCTCTTTTATTTCAACATTATGCTCTTCATCAGATATTCTATAAAACGGAGTGAATTTTATTTGGAAATCTCTGAAAGCAGTCAAGCAAATGTCTTTACAGAAACAAGTTTCATCAACCAATAAATACTAATATTCGTTAGGATAAAAACTTAAAACAAGTGGCTTGTATAAATACTGATGAAACAAACTTTTTAAAGCCTTAACACTATACTTGCTTTCAATGCTCAATTGATGAATAGTTTGGCGATGCAACCCCCATTTCTCAAATCAAATAAATTAATTATTTTGCTTAATAGGGTGGTTCTGACGAGTAAATAACAAACCACATTTCTTACAATTAAATAGCTGCCTGTTATTTTAAAATCCCATCTTATTACATCAAAACTTTGGTAGCAACAACACTATTTTTTTACTTTTTCCCATATGCAAAAATGGGAATTGAAACGCATTTCAATTCCCTTAAGCTAAACCCTTTGCAGTATTTACTTTTAAAAGATTTTGACAACTATTTCTGCTATTATACCTTAAATTTTGATATTAGATAAAGAACTTAAAAAAAGGGTGGTGTTATTACTATTTTCTAGCCTTAATAAACTTTGATTGCATTAGTACTTTCCCTTCCTTATCATTGGCGATAATAAAATAAGTTCCATCCGATATTTTACTAATATCTAAAGTTATAGTACCGTTTGAAGACTTTGAGTTAGTTGATATTAGTTTTTGTCCAGACTTATCATAAACTTCAAGAAGTGCTTCGTAAACAATAGTTTCATGAAATTGTAAACTGATACTGTTTAAAGATGGATTTGGGAAAAGAGAATAGTTAGTTTTTTTTACTAAAGAATCCATTGTTTGATTTTTTGGGAAATATTCATAGCATCCAATATCTATTGGGTTGGGTGCAACTCTTGAAATACCATCTTTATCAGTATCAGGGGCAAAAAATGTTGTTCCAGTATTTATAGCACTACTTCCTATTTGCAAATGAAAATCAGCAAATAATGGATTTGAGGATGGGTACACAAATTTTGCTTCACCCACAACTGTATTCGTTCCAAAAGGTGTTGCTATTGTTGCATTTGATGCCCACAAGTTATGGCTTACAACTAAATTATTAGCATCAGAAAAATTGATTGGTGGTATGTTTATATCAGGTGAAGCAATATTATTTATGATGGTAATATTGTCTGCCAAACCTGCACAAATCTCAGCTTCTTTTATTGCAGGTGATTGACAATTTTTATAGCAAGTATTATTCACGATTATAACATTATCAGATAAAAAACATTGAATTCCCCTGCCACCATTGTTATAAACTAA
>JBMLRA010000222.1:0-5781 GCA_049241265.1 Chitinophagaceae bacterium | reverse complement strand
TTCTTTAGGAACGAAATATTATAGTGCAATCTCAAGGTTTCGAACAGTTATGGGTTCTTGCCTTAAATAATCTTAATAACAATTGAGATTGCTTCGTTTTTCGAAATGGCTGGAGATTTTAGCAGCATCCATTTTAAATCACTACCAAATATTGTAATGCAATCCAAGGCTAAATACTTTTGATTCCATTTTTATTTAACAAAATTTAAACTTTTGTTAAATGGTTAAGTCTTCATTAGCTTTGTTACCTCCGTAAAAAAAATTGCACAAACTATATATGAAATCAAAATCTCTACTATCGCTGCTTTTTGCCCTTTCTTTTGTCTTCGCAAAATCTCAAGTAGCACCATCTTTTAATGGTGGCATTCGTCAAACATTATCTATTTGTCAAAATTCAGGGATAAATGTAATTGACTCGAAAATGGTTACTACAGACCCGGATGCAGGGCAAACTTTAACTTACACTATTGTATCTGCCCCAGTAAATGGAACAGTACATGGCTTTCCTGGTTTAACCTCAACAGGTGCAGGTGGTATAATTTCCCCATCAGGCTTTGATTATGCACCAGCTAATGGTTATAATGGATTAGATTCCTTTACAGTAAATGTTAATGATGGAACTTTTTCGGCACAAACAAAAATTGTTGTAACTGTAAATGCATTGCCAACAGTAAATGCAATTACAGGTAATGCATCAGCTTGTTTAGGAGGAACCTCTCAATTATCAAACACCACACCAAATGGTGTTTGGAGCAGTAGTAATGTTTTTGTTGCAGATATTAGTAACACAGGTTTGGTTACTGCTCAAGCAGCGGGAACAGCTACAATTTCTTATACAGTAACTAATGGAACAACAGGTTGTAGTAATGCTGCAAACTTAAATTTCTCTGTTGGTGGTTATCCAGTTGTTCAACCAATAACAGGCACCACAACAGTTTGTGTAGGCAATACTACTCAATTAAATAATGTAACTAGTAATGGTGTTTGGAGTAGTAATAATGTAACCAGAGCAACAGTTAGCAGCACTGGTTTGGTAACAGGTATTGGTGCTGGTGCAGTTACAATAACGTATACAGTAACAAATGCAGTAGGATGTGCTACGTCTGTAACATCAAATATTACCGTAAATGCAAAACCCAATATAGGTACAATTAGTGCCACAACTACTACAATTTGTGTAGGTAGTACCACAACTTTAACAATAGGAACAATAGGTGGAACTTGGAGCACATCAAATGCTGCTGTGGCTACTGTAACTAATGGAGGACCAACTTCAGGAACTGTTACAGGGGCTGCATCTGGTACAGCTTTTATTTTATATACCATTACAAATGCTAATGGATGTGTGGCTAAAGACAGCGTACAAATAACTGTTAATAATGGCCCAACTGTTAATGCAATTACAGGACCTACAACAATGTGTGTGGGTAATACAATTATACTATTTAATACAACAAATGGTGGAACTTGGAGTGCAACACCTGCATTTAGGGCATCAATAACTAGTGGGGGTGTTTTAACCGCTATCACTAATGGAGCTATAGTTGTTACTTATTCTGTTACAAGTGGTGGTTGCACCAAAAGTGTAACATACAATGTGCAAGCTAGCAATGCACCTAATTTGGGTGCTATTTCTGGTAGCAATCAAGTTTGTGTTGCATCTACAACTACCCTTACAAATTCTACAGGTGGTGGCAATTGGTCAAGCACCAATACATCTATTGCAACTGTAACCAATGGTGGTGTTGTAACAGGTGTTGCCCCTGGTATTGATACCATTGTTTACATAGTTACCAATGGTGCAGGATGCTCAGATACTGTGGGTTTTGTTATTTCAGTAACATCATCAATTTCAGTAAATCCAATACAAGGAGGCTCTAGTGTTTGTACAGGTAGCACATTAACTTTAACAAATTCTACTACAGGTGGTGTTTGGGCTAGTAGTGATAATTCAATTGCTATAGTAATTGGTGGCGTTGTAACACCAATAAAAGCAGGTGTAGTAGCAATTACTTACACCGTTGGTAGTGGAGCTTGCAGCAATGCAGCTTCAAAAAATATCATAATTAATCCTTCGCCAAGTGTTGGAACTATTGATGGTAATACAGCTGTTTGTTTTGGCTCTACGTCTCAACTTACCAATACAACACCTGATGGTGTTTGGAGCAGTAGTAACACAAACCTTGGAAGCGTTAGCAGTACTGGCTTGTTTACTCCTAATTTTAACGTAGGCCAAAGTGTTACAATATCATATACTGTTACCAATAGCTTTGGTTGTACAGCTGCTTCAACTGCTATTGTTACCATAAATACAAAACCAACTGTTCAACAAATCACAGGAACTAATTCAACTTGTGTTGGTTCTTTAACAACTTTTACCGTAAGCACTCCTACAGGTGGTGTTTGGACAAGTTTTTCAAATAATACTATTGCTCAACCTGTAGCTAGTAATCCAAACAATAGTGCTAGTGTAATAGGTATTTCTCCAGGGACAGATACCATTTATTACACAGTTACCAATGGTAATGGATGTGCAACTGTTGTTTCAAGATTAGTTACAATAAGTAATGCTTTAGTAGTTGCTCCAATTACTGGAAGCAATGTAGTGTGTATTGGTGCAACACCTAATCCTGTATTTACAAACACAACAACAGGAGGTACTTGGTCGAGCAGTAATACTGCTGTTTTAAATATAGGTGCAACTAATGGTCAAGCCATAGGAATTGGTGTAGGAACTGCAACTGTGAATTATTTGGTTGATAAAGGGGGCACATGTGTTGCAACACAAACATTAAATGTTACTGTAGCAAATAGACCAGCAATTCCTACTATTAGTGGTGCTAATTCTGTTTGTGTGGATGCTTCAATCACACTAACAGGCACTCCAACTGGGGGTAAATGGGCACTTCAAATTGTAAATTTTTCAAGTTATTTATCTTTAGATTCTACCACAGGTATAGCTACAGCATTAGCACAACCTCCTGGAGGTCAGGTTGGTGTTAACTATATTGTAAGAAATGCAGCTGGGTGTACAAGAACATCGAATAACTATAACATAACTATTAATGCGGGTTCGCCAATAGGACAAATACAGCCCAACCCTGTAACGGTTTGTGTAGGAGCAAATACTACATTAACCAATACAACTCCTGGGGGTGTGTGGGAAGTTGCGAATACTAGCATAGCAACCATAGATTCTGTCACTGGTGTAATAACTGGTGTTGCAAATGGCAATACTTTGGTTAGATATGTTGTAACTAACATAACTGGTTGTGCTAGCGTAGCATCGAGAACTGTGCTTGTAAATACAACTCCAAATCCAGGTACATTATCTGGACAAAGTAGTGTTTGTGTTGGTTCATCAACAACTTTTATTGCAACAGCAACAAATGGTACTTGGAGTAGTTCTAATACTTCGGTTGCAACTGTTACAACTGCAGGTGTTGTAACAGGTAGAGGTGTAGGAAATGCAGTAATTACATATACTGTTAGTGCAGGTGGTATAGGTGGTTGTACTGCGTCAACTACAAAGTCTATTACTGTTAATGCAGTTCCAACTGTATCAGAAATAACTTCATCACCATTTGGTCAAAATAGCCTTTGTGTAAATGCCACTTTGCAATTAAATAATGCAACTATTGGAGGTGTTTGGTCAAGTAGTAATACATCAAGGGCTACTGTGAGCTCTAGTGGTTTAGTTACTGGGGTATCAGCAGGTGCAATCATCATTACTTATACTGTGTCTAATGGTACTTGTAGTGCTACTGCATTTGGTAACGGAACAGTTTATGCATTACCTGTAGTAGCAGCAATAAATGGTTCCTCTTCTGTTTGTGTAGGAAGTAATATAACATTAACGAATGATTCTACTGGTGGCGTTTGGAGTAGTGATAATACATCACTTGCTACAGTAAGTTCTGCAGGTGTAGTAACAGGTGTAGCTGCAGGAACTGTTTCAATAAGCTACACGAAAACCAATTCAAATGGCTGTACTAAAACAGTTTCAAAATCTATAACAATAAATTCTTTACCATCAATTAGTGTAATAACAGGAACAACTTCACTGTGTGTAGGTGCTACAACAACATTGTCAAATGCAACTATAGGTGGAACTTGGTCAAGCGTTAATACAAGTGTTGCAACAGTAAATAATAGTGGTGTTGTTAGTGGAGTTGGTGCTGGCATTGTTGCAATAAAATATATAGTAACAAATGCTAGTGGTTGTTCAGATTCAGTATCAACAAATGTTACTGTAAATGCACTTCCTTCTATTGCATCAATAGCTGGTAGTAGTAGTGTTTGTGTTGGAAGTTCAACAACTTTAACGAATGCAACTACAAGTGGCGTCTGGAGTAGTAGTAACATAAATTTGGCAACTATAAATAACGCAGGCTTGGTAAATGGATTAAACGTAGGCACTACAACAATAAAATATCTGGTAACCAATGCAAGCAATTGTACAGATTCTGTGACAACAATACTAACAGTAAATGCTTTACCAAATGTGGCGGCAATTACTGGCAATACACCAGTATGTGTAGGTTCTACAAGAAACTTGGCCAATGCAACTAGTGGTGGTGTTTGGAGCAGCAATGCTACTACTATTGCAACTGTTAACGGCAGTGGTGCTGTTTTGGGTGTAAGTGCAGGAACTGCAACAATAAAATATCAAGTAACAAATAGTAATGGTTGCGTAGACAGTGCAACTACAACAATAACGGTAAATGCATTGCCAGTTGTAGCAGCCTTAACAGGTACAAATACTGTTTGTGTAAACTCAACAACAACGTATGCTTCTACAACGCCAAATGGTGTTTGGGCTAGTAGTAATACAAATGTTGCGACCGTTGTAAATGGAGTTGTAACAGGTGTTGCTGCTGGAAGTGCAACAATTAGTTACGCTGTTACAAATGCTAATGGTTGTATAACTACTGTAACTCGTGGTATAACAGTAAATGCTTTGCCAACTGTAAATGCAATTAATGGAGCTAGTTCTGTTTGTGTAAATGCTAATACAACTTTAACAAGTACAACGGTTGGTGGTGTTTGGACAAGCAGCAATACCTCAGTGGCATCTATAAACTCGAATACAGGCCTTGTAACAGCTATCACTACCGGAACTACAACAATTACATATACAGTGAGTAATGCAAATGGTTGTATTAATAGTGTAACAAAAAGTATTACTATAAATCCAAATCCAATTGCAGACTTTAACATTAATAATGATGTTCAATGTTTGAATACAAACTCATTTATATACGCTAATACATCAATTACCCCTTCTGGAACAATTAGTAATACTAATTGGAATTTAGGAGATAACACAACATTTACAACAAATACTGTAACACATACATACACAAACGCAGCTACATATCAAGTTAAGTTATTAGTAATAAATACTTTTTCTTGCAAGGATTCTATTGTGAGGTCAGTTGTAGTTAAACCAACATCAACTTCATCAACTTTAGTAAGTATTTGTCCAAGCTCTTTACCTTATGTTTGGAATGGAAATTCATATACTACTGCAGGTAATTACACTTACACCACTAATAATATTGTAGGTTGTGATAGTGTAGCAACTTTACTTCTTACAATCAAATCCAATACAACCTCAACAACTAATCACACAGCTTGTAACAGTTACACTTGGAATGGAACAACATATACAACAAGTGGTGTTTATACTTATACAACAATCAATTCAAAAGGTTGTGATAGTGTAGCAACATTGAACTTAACAGTAAACTATAGTTCAACCTCAACAACTAATCAAAC
>JBMLRA010000221.1:0-2119 GCA_049241265.1 Chitinophagaceae bacterium | reverse complement strand
ATGAACAAACTGGTCGTATTTTAGATGGAAGAAGATATAGTGATGGATTACATCAGGCAATTGAAGCTAAAGAAGGTGTAAACATTGAAGCTACTACACAAACCTATGCTACTGTTACCTTGCAGAACTACTTTAGAATGTATCACAAATTGTGTGGTATGACTGGTACTGCTGAAACAGAAGCTGCTGAGTTGTGGAGCATTTATAAATTAGATGTGGTTTCTATTCCAACAAATATTCCTGCTGTTCGTAAAGATGAACAAGATTTAATTTATAAAACCAAACGTGAAAAATTTGGTGCCGTAATTGAAGAAATTGTAAAACTGAAAGAAGCTGGAAGACCAGTTCTTGTTGGTACTACAAGTGTTGAGTATAGTGAATTAATTAGTAGAATGTTGCGTCAAAAGCAAATTCCTCACAATGTGTTAAATGCAAAGCAGCACTCTAAAGAAGCACAAGTTATTGCAGAAGCAGGACTTGCAGGTGCAGTAACCATTGCAACAAATATGGCTGGTCGTGGTACAGATATTAAGCTTGGGCCTGGTGTTAAAGAAGCAGGTGGTCTAGCTATTATTGGTACAGAGCGTCATGAAAGTAGGAGAGTTGATAGACAGTTACGTGGTCGTGCTGGTCGTCAAGGAGATCCAGGTTCATCTCAATTCTTTGTAGCTTTGGAAGATGATTTGATGCGTATGTTTGGTAGTGAACGTATTGCTAAAGTAATGGACTTTGCTGGTTATAAAGAAGGTGAAGTGATACAGCACAGTATGATTACCAATAGCATTGAACGTGCTCAAAAGAAAGTAGAAGAAAACAATTTTGGTATTAGAAAAAGATTGTTGGAATATGATGATGTAATGAACAAGCAACGTACTGTTATTTACACAAAACGAAGCCACGCTTTATTTGGTGATAGATTAGCATTGGATTTAGATAATGCTTTTTATAGTGTTGCAGATAGTTTAATTGCTGGTTACAAAGGAATGCAAGATTTTGAAGGCTTTAAATTGGCTGCTATTGTAAACTTTGGCATTGAAACTACAATTACTGAAGATGAGTTTGCAAAAACTGCAGAACAAACATTAGCAGAAAAATTATACAACGAAGCTATTAATCGTTATCAACAACGCAAAGCTGCTATGGCAGCACAAGCGTTACCTGTTTTTGATAATATTAGAAAACAACAAGGAGATAGAATAGAAAACGTAATTGTACCATTTACAGATGGTAAAAAAGGAATGCAGATTTTAGGTGCTATGCAAAAAACACTTGATACCAATGGTGTTGAGTTAATGAATGCTTTGGAAAGAACAGTTACATTGGGTTTAATTGATGATGCCTGGAAGGAGCATTTACGTAAAATGGATGACTTAAAACATAGTGTGCAAACTGCAAGCTATGAGCAAAAAGATCCATTGGTGATTTACAAGGTGGAGGCTTTTGGTTTATTTAAAACAATGAATGATGAAGTTAATAAAGAAATTGTTCAGTTCCTTAGCCACGCATCGATTCCTTTAGAAGATGGCAACCAACAACTACAGGAAGGACACCAACAAAAGACAGATTTAAGTAAAATGCGTTTAGAACATGAAACTGTTGATGGTGCAGGAAAAGACAATGATTATATAGACCCAACACCTGTAAAACTTGAACCTATACGTGTAGAAAAAATTGCTGGACGCAATGACCCTTGCCCCTGTGGTAGTGGAAAAAAGTTTAAGCAATGCCACGGAAAGGAAGCGTAATTATTGATTATTGATTATTAATTATTAGTGATTTATTGTAACGAGTCTGGTTTTAAAATCAGACTCGTTTTTGTTTTGATAGGGATTTATAGGGCTTCAATAGGGAGTCTGTAGGGCGTTGCTAGGGAGTCAGGTGGGAGTTAGTTGAGATTTAGGACGAAGGATGAACGAAAGTTAAATGCAGCGTTGATGGATTTAAAACTAACTATGAATTTTGAATGATACTGAAAACTAGTTAGGCTTCGCTTAGCTCGTTTTTTTTCTATCGGTTGGTGTCCTCACCAACCGAAATAGTCTACACAAATATGGTTTGTGAAGACACCAGAGGTGTTCGAAAGATATTTATGATGAGTTACACAATAAAATTTCGTTTA
>JBMLRA010000220.1:0-9070 GCA_049241265.1 Chitinophagaceae bacterium | reverse complement strand
TTTACAAATGTTTGTGTTGCTGGTCGTGTAATGAGCATCAACGATAAAGGCAAGGTGTTCTTTATAAAAATTCAAGATACTAAAGGCGTTTTTCAATTATATGTAAAACGTGATGAACTTTGTCCGGATGAAGATAAAAGCTATTGGGATGCTGTTGTTAAACCATTAGACCTTGGCGATATCATTGGTGCAACTGGTTATGTTTTCACCACCAAAACTGGCGAAACAAGTTTGCATACACAAACCTTAACACTGCTTACAAAGTGTTTAAAGCCTTTTCCTGTTGTTAAACGTGATGATGATGGAAATGTGTTTGATGAGGTTACAGACCCTGAATTTAAGTATCGTCAACGCTATGCAGATTTAGTGGTGAATCCAGATTTGAAAAAAGTATTCATTGGCAGAACAACTATCATCAATACCATTCGTCAGTTTTTAAACGAACAAGGAGCTATTGAAGTTGATACGCCTGTATTACAAAATATTCCAGGTGGTGCTGCTGCTCGTCCATTTATTACACACCACAATGCATTGGATGTTCCTTTTTATTTAAGAATTGCTAATGAGCTTTACCTTAAAAGATTGATTGTTGGTGGATTTGATTGGGTATATGAGTTCAGCAGAAACTTTAGAAATGAAGGAATGGATAGAACACATAATCCCGAATTTACAGTACTTGAGTGGTATACTGCTTATAAAGATTATTACTGGATGATGGAAGTAACAGAGACTTTATTGGAAAAAATTGCCATTGCTGTTCACGGTACAACTGATGTACAAATTGGTGAGAAATCTGTAAGTTTTAAAGCACCATTTAAACGTATCACCATTTTTGATGCTATTAAAGAAAACACAGGAATAGATATTAGTGAAAAAGATGAAGCAGGATTAAGAGAAGTTTGTGCAACGCTTAAAATTCAAGTGCCAAATAATATTGGTAAAGGAAAGTTGATTGATGAAATTTTTGGTGCAACTAGCGAACACACTTACACTCAACCTACTTTCATTATGGATTATCCTGTTGAAATGAGTCCATTAACTAAAAAACATAGAAGCAAAAAAGGTTTGGTAGAACGTTTTGAGTTAATGATTAATGGTAAAGAAGTTGCTAATGCATACAGCGAGTTGAACGACCCAATTGATCAAAGAGAAAGATTTGAAGAGCAAGTGAAACTAATGGAACGTGGTGATGATGAAGCTATGTTTATTGATAATGATTTCTTACGTGCTTTAGAATATGGTATGCCTCCTACAAGTGGTATTGGTATTGGTATTGATAGATTGTGTATGATGATTTTAAACCAGCCAAGTATTCAGGATGTATTGCTGTTTCCACAAATGAGACCAGAAAAACAAGATTAATATTTACATCGTACTATAAAAAGTGAGAGGCGATTCATAATGAATCGCCTCTTTTAGTTTTTATTTATCTTCCTCTGTAAGATGAATGATTTTGTGCTGTTGTTTTTTTAGGAAACTCATTGTTTCTGCTATCACTTTTTTGAAAAGAACTTTTAGCACCAAAACTTCTTTGTGGTCGCTGTGGTTTTGGCAAATCCTTTAATACAACGTGGTTCATTAAAGGATAAGGATGATTCTCAACCAATGGAATTTGCTTACCAATCAGTTTTTGAATATCACGTAAATATTCTTTCTCTTCTGCATCACAAAATGCAATGGCAATGCCACTTGCACCTGCTCTACCAGTTCTACCAATTCTGTGCACATATTGTTCAGGAACATTGGGCAATTCGTAATTAATAACGTGTGTTAATTCATCAATATCAATTCCACGTGCAGCAATATCTGTTGCTACCAATACTCTTGTTTGTTTACTTTTAAAATTATTCAAAGCATTTTGTCTGGCATTTTGAGATTTATTACCATGAATAGCTTCTGATCTAATGCCTAATTTACTCAAGCCTTCAGCAACTTTATTAGCACCGTGTTTGGTTCTTGTAAATACCAATGCACGTTCAATTTTTGTATCTTTTAAAATATCAACTAATAAGTGCTTTTTATTTTCCTTATCAATATGGTAAACCACCTGATTAATCATTTCAGCAGTTGATGCTGGCGGTGTTACTTCTACTTTTGAAGGATTGTTTAAAATGGTATTAGATAACTCCACAATGGCAGGTGGCATTGTAGCAGAAAAAAACAATGATTGTCTTTTTGCAGGAAGTTTGGCAATTACTTTTTTTACATCATTTACAAATCCCATATCTAACATTCTGTCTGCTTCATCTAGCACAAAAAACTTAATATGGTTTAGGTCAACAAATCTTTGTTGCATTAAATCCAATAATCTTCCTGGTGTTGCAATTAAAACATCTAACCCCAATTTTAAAGCTTCAACTTGGCTAAACTGATTTACCCCACCAAAAATTACTTTGTATCTTAAAGGTGTATTTCTGCCGTAGTTTTCAAAACTTTCGCCAATTTGTATAGCCAACTCTCTTGTTGGTGTAAGAATCAGACATCTGATTTCTCGTTTTCCGGGAGCAATATTTCTATCCTCGCATAATAACTGTATTATAGGGATAGCGAATGCTGCTGTTTTTCCTGTGCCTGTTTGTGCTACGCCCAATAAATCTTTTTTATCTAACACCAATGGTATGGCTTGTGCCTGAATGGGTGTTGGCGTTGTGTAACCCTCGTGCTTTAAAGCCTTGAGTATAGGCTGCATTAAATTCAATTTCTCGAATGACATTATAAATGTTTTTAGACCAAATAAATATTGAAAAGGTTCTTAATCATTGGTCTGATGAGAAGGAATTCTTTGTGTAGTGAAGGATTAGAACGCTGGCAGATTTGCCTTGATTGCTGTAGAAAACAGATTGCATTAGCTGTTTTATTAATACCTAACTAAATGCAAACCTAAGGTAAATGGACTTAGTAGGGTGATTTATTTTAAATTGTACAATAGTTGCAACCCATTTTACTTTCCCTTTATATTCGTTGCTTTAACGAATTTGCTGTATGACAAAAAAAGAATATGGAATTTTAAGCCTGCCTGTAATTGTGGCTGCATTAGGCTATTTTGTTGATATTTACGATTTGTTATTGTTTAGCATTATTCGTGTTCCATCATTAACATCATTGGGTTTAAGCCCTGACATGGCAGATAGCGAAGGTTTAAGAATCATCAATATTCAAATGATTGGTTTATTGGTTGGAGGCTTTTTATGGGGCATATTAGGCGATAAGCTAGGGCGAATGAAAGTGCTTTTTGCATCCATTATTTTATATTCAATAGGCAATATTGCTAATGGCTTTGTTCAAACTGTTGATCAATATGCAGCAGTACGTTTCTTTAGTGGCATAGGCTTGGCTGGTGAATTGGGTGCAAGCATAACCTTAGTTAGCGAAATTTTAAGCAAAGAAAAACGTGGCTTGGGTACAAGTGTTGTTGCTGGCATTGGTTTAAGTGGTGCTGTGTTTGCTTTTGTAATGAAACAAAATTTCGATTGGCGTGTTTGTTATTTTATTGGCGGAGGAATGGGATTTTTACTATTGTTTTTACGTGCAGGCGTTTTAGAATCGTCAATGTTTCATGCTATAAAAAGCAGCAATGTTATAAAGGGAAATGTGGTTATGCTGTTTAACAATAAAAAGCGTTTCATTAAATATTTAAAAGCAATATTAATAGGTATTCCAACTTGGTATGTAATAGGAATTTTAATTTCATTTTCAAACAAATTTGGAAAAGAGATGGGTGTTGTTGGCAAAATTGATCCTGGAAAATCTGTAATGTATGCTTATGCTGCTATAGCTATTAGCGATTTAATGGTTGGTTTTATAAGCCATTGGTTTAAAAGTAGAAAAAAAGCTATTGCATTGTTTTATGTTATTGCCATAGTTGCCATTATTTTATATTTTAATCTTCAAGGAAAAAGTGTTGAAACACTTTATTGGGTTTGTGCTTTACTTGGATTTGGCACAGGCTTTTGGGCTTTATTTGTAACAATGGCTGCCGAACAATTTGGTACAAATATTCGTGCTACTGCTACCACCACAGTGCCAAATATGGTAAGAGGTTCCTTGGTATTAACATCGTTATTATTTACAAGTTTGCAACCAACTTATGGCTATTTTAAAAGTGGTTGGCTAACCGGCATTGTTATTATGAGTGTAGCGATATTGGCACTTATTTTTACAAAGGAAACCTTTGGTAAAGACTTAAATTATATTGAAGAATAATTGTTAAAAAAATACCTCAGCAACACATCGTTTTCCAATGTTTTAACTTCTTCCAATTCTAAATTATTGGCATTGCTCAATAACTGTTCTTCATCTAATTCAAAAATATTAAAAGCACTTTTGTCAAGCATTAGTTTGGGAGCAATAAAAACAAACAACTCATCTGCCCAATTGTTTTTAATTAGGTTAGAAGATAGCTTAGAACCAGCTTCAACAAGCATCTGAAAAATCCCTGCTTGCAGCAATTTTTCACCTAATCCATTAAAAATAAGTTCATTTTTTGGGGTAAACTCAACATGAATTATCTCAACATTTTGTGGTAAGCAATCACAGGTTTTGTTTGTAAGCAAATAAATTTTACTATCCTTCCTTTCATAAAAAACAGGTAATGAAAGATGGTTCAACAAATCTAAATTTCTATCAATAACAACAACACTTATCTCTTTTACTGCTGCACCTACTCTAATATTTAAACTTGCCTTATCTCTTATTATGTTCGAGGCAGAAGTAAAAATGGCATCGGCATTGTTTCTAAGCACTTTATGCACATATTCACGACTCGCTGCATTGCTTATCCACTGGCTATTTCCAAGCCTGTCAGCAATTTTTGCATTAATGGTTGTTGCCATTTTTAATTGAACAAAAGGTCTTCTTTTTTGTTGATTCGTAAAAAAGGTTTTATTCATTTTCTCAATAGCCGGCATAATTATTTCAATTACTTCAATGCCGTTATTTTTTAATATTTCAACACCCGAAACCTTAGGATTGGGATCTCTCGAACCAATTACTACTCTGGGAATTTTTTGTTGCAAAATTAAATTTGTACAAGGTGGTGTTTTACCAAAGTGAGAACAGGGCTCAAGTGTAACGTATAAAGTAGTTTTAGAAAGGTCTTCTGTCTTTTGTAATGCAGCGTTAATAGCAAAAACCTCAGCATGTGAGCCTCCAATTTGTTGATGGAATCCTTCGCCAATAACTGCTCCATTTTGGTCAACCACTATTGCCCCCACAAAAGGATTAGGGCGAATTTGCTTGGCATTTGCTTGACAAGCTAACTGAAAAGCTTTGTTTAAAAAATCGTGGTGAGGCATTTATGTGCTTACTTTTGCAAATTCAAAATTAAACTATTTGATTGTTATGTTCACAGGTATTGTAGGTTCAGCCAAAATAACTTCAATTATTGAACAAGAAAGTGGTTGGACTCTAATTGTAAATGCTCCACATGTTTTTCCAAAAGTTACCATTGGGGATAGTGTTGCTATTGATGGAGCCTGCTTATCTGTAATAAAAAAAGAAACGAATAATTTATACTTTTTTGTGTCTTTAGAAAGTATTGATAAAACTATTATCAAATTTTATAAACCCGAAACATTAGTAAATATTGAACTTCCAATGCAACCAAATGGGTATTTAGGTGGGCATTATGTTTTAGGACACGTAGATACAACTGCTACTGTTAAAGAAATTATTAAAGGAGATGAAGCGTGGATTTTAACCATTACATATCCGGCCGATTTTTCAAAATATACTGTTTACAAAGGCTCAATAACTATTAGTGGGGTTAGCTTAACCATTAATAAATGTAATGATAATGAGATTGAACTTTGTATTATTCCTATCACATTAGCAAAAACTAATTTAGGACTATTAAATGCAGGAAGTATTGTTAATATTGAATTTGACATATTAGCGAAGTACACAGAAAAATTATTAATCAAAAGAGAAGCGTAAAATGTTTGATAAAATAGAAGATGCTCTTAATGCATTTAAAAATGGGCAGCCCATTATTGTGGTGGATGCTGAAAGCAGAGAAAATGAAGGCGATATTATTATTGCAGCTGAACAAGCTACACAAGAAAATGTAAACTTCTGTGCCTCGCAGGGAAAGGGATTAATTTGTATAACAATAGATGCAAAAACTGCTACAAGGCTCAATTTGCAGCCAATGAATAGCAATCATCAAGATAATTTTCATACTGCTTTTTATGATTCAATTGATGCAGGTCATGAGTTTGGAATTACAACAGGAATTTCTGCAAAGGAAAGAGCTATAACTGCCAAGCATATTGCCAACGCAAGTAGTAAAGCAGCCGATTTTATTAAGCCAGGACATTTGTTTCCATTGGTAGCAAAAGAAAATGGTGTGTTAGTAAGAGCAGGACACACAGAAGCAGGCGTAGATTTATGCAAGCTCACAGGTCAATATCCTGCAGCTATTATTTGCGAAATTATGCAGCAAAATGGTGATATGATGCGTCGAGAGGGACTTGAAGTTTTTGCCAAAGAAAATGGTTTAAAAATAATTTCTATTCAACAAATTGTTGATTATAGAAAGTCAACTGAAAATCACCTGCAAGAGGTTTCAAAAGCCCATCTGCCAACCGCTTTTGGCAATTTCGATATTCGTGTTTTTAAAAATACTTTAACACAAGTTGAACAAGTGTTAATTGAAAAAAAATCTAACACACAAAACAAACCTTTGGTTAGAATTCACAGTGAATGTTTAACTGGCGATGCTTTTGGAAGTTTAAAATGCGATTGTCAAAATCAATTACACAATGCGTTAAAACTAATAGAAGAAAATGGACACGGCTTTGTTATTTATATGAAAAATCATGAAGGGCGTGGCATTGGTATTGGAAACAAAATTGCAGCGTACCATTTACAAGAAAAAGGGTTAAATACTTTTGAAGCTAATGAAAAATTAGGCTTGCCAGCCGATGCAAGAGATTATCAAGATGCAGTTTGGATTTTAAAAAAACTTAATTTAAATGCATTTGATTTAATTACCAATAATCCCAAAAAAGTAGCTGCATTGCAAAACGCTGGGCTTAATTTTACTCAAATGCAAGTATCACTTGGTAGCAATTCATTCAACAAAAAATATTTGCAAGAAAAAATAGAACTAGCACATCACAACATAATTTTAGACTAATGATTGCAATAATTAAAGCACAATTTAATCATCTAATTACAGATTTACTGCAAGAAGGTTGCACCGAATTTTTAAAAGAAAAAAACGCTGCATATAAAGTATTCGAATGTCCTGGAGCAGTTGAAACTGTTGTATTTTCAAAGAAATTAATGGACACCAATCAATATAAAGCTATTATTACAATTGGTGCAATAATTAAAGGCGATACAGACCATTATGAATACGTTTGTCAATATGTTACAAATGGAATTAGTAGCTTATCCACCCAATATTCAACACCCATTATTTTTGGAATCTTAACAGTGCAAAACGAAGAATTGGCATACGAACGTGCAGCACTTGAAAGAATGAATAAGGGCAAAGAGTTTGCTGAAGCTGCTTTGTTAATGATAGATGCTTTTAATAAAATTGACAAAGAATAACAGCTGATAAATTCATTGATTGTGGAAAAAAAACCAAGTGCTATTACCTTTTTAATTGTTCGTTTTTCATCTATTGGCGATATTGTTTTAACAACACCAGTAATAAGATGTTTAAAACAACAAATACCTGATTGCAACATTCATTTTGTAACAAAAAAAGAGTACGCAATCATCTTGCATCATAATCCCTATGTAGATAAAGTTGTTGAATATTCAGGCAATTGGAACTTATTAATGGATGAGTTAAAAACACACCAATATACTGCAATTATTGACTTACACCACAACGCTAGAACTTTAAGATTAAAAAAAGCATTGGGAGTTAAGTCATTTTCATTTAACAAATTAAACATTAATAAATGGTTACTTACTGCCCTTAAAGTCAACACAATGCCTAACGTGCATATTGTTGATAGGTATATGGAAACAATTAAAAGTTTTAATATTACCAATGATGGTAAAGGGTTAGATTACTTTATTGGTGATACAGATACTGTAAAGCAAAACGACTTACCAGCTTCGCATTTATTTGGATATATTGGTTTAGTTATTGGTGCAGCACACAACACCAAAAAACTACCAGTTGAAAAACTAAGAGAACTTTGTAATAAAATAAATTATCCTATTGTTTTATTAGGTGGTAAAGAAGACAGGGAATTAGGAGACCAAATAGCTGCTGTTGATAGGGAGCATGTTTACAACTCTTGTGGCAAATTCAATTTAAACGAAAGTGCTGATATTGTAAAA
Source organism: Chitinophagaceae bacterium (assembly GCA_049241265.1). Classification (GTDB taxonomy): domain Bacteria; phylum Bacteroidota; class Bacteroidia; order Chitinophagales; family Chitinophagaceae; genus CAIVPM01. The sequence goes on along the minus strand of JBMLRA010000220.1, from coordinate 763 downwards.
AAAGCCAAACTAATTATAACGCATGATACTGGCTTAATGCACATTGCTGCTGCATTTAAAAAGCCTATTATCTCTATTTGGGGAAATACTGTACCAAGCTTTGGAATGACGCCATATTATGGTAATGTGCAAATGCCAAATGCCATTTTTGAAGTACCCAATTTGCGTTGCAGACCTTGTACCAAAATTGGTTATGATGCTTGTCCTAAAAAACACTTCAAGTGTATGAATTTGCAGCCTATTGATGCAATAGCAGCCAGTGTTGAAGCTATGTTTAAATAGGCTAAGAGTTGTTTCTAGTTTGTCCAATCCTAATCAACTCTTTTCAATCAAACACTCATCTTTAATGAGATATTTTTTTAAAGCTCAATACTAACGCAAAATACTATTAGCAAAAAGCCTTCGATGTTTAAAACACCGAAGGCTTTTTATTTGAATACGCTGCTTAATTACAACATTTCTTTATTCTTCTTTTGATTATCACGCATTTTCTTAACACCTGCAACACCCGCAGCTGCTAATAATAACGTAACACCACCATCTAATGGCACATCAGGTGCACCACCAGGATCTGGTTGACAATTTCCTGCCATTGGAATGGCAACTGCAACTAACATTGTTAATACTATCAATCCAATTTTATTGTTCACTCTTTTCATAACTACTTTTTTAATGTATCCTTTAATTATTAATGTTATCTAGCAATCTTATTCCACCACCATTACATTTTGTTGGTAGTGGTTGCCTTGTGTATCGGTTAATT
>JBMLRA010000219.1:0-7893 GCA_049241265.1 Chitinophagaceae bacterium | reverse complement strand
TAAACAAAGTTTTGGTGCTGCTTTATAGATGCTAAAACTATGGTTTTCGTTGCTTAGTGCAAAAAACATCTTAGCCTATTAAAGCTTAATTACTATTGTCACCAACTTCCAACTTAAATGTACTATTGCATTTTTATCTATGGTACTTCAATAATTTGCAATAACTTTCATCAATTACATTTGCAGCAATTATAAACAAATGAATCAACCTAAGCGATATTTAATTACAGCAGCATTACCCTATGCCAATGGCTTAAAACACATTGGGCATTTGGCAGGTGCTTATCTTCCTGCTGATATTTATACACGATATTTAAAAGCCCAAAAACGAGATGTAGTTTTTGTGTGTGGTAGCGATGAACACGGCACAGCTATTCCTATTCAGGCAATGAAAGAAGGCACGACAGCACAAGCTATTATTGATAAATATCATCCAATCATAGAACAAAATTTTAAAGACCTTGGAATTGAGTTTGATATTTATCATAGAACATCATCGCCATTACACCACGAAACGGCACAAGAGTTTTTTACACATTTGAATGATAAAGGCGATTTAGAAATTAAAGAAAGTGAGCAGTATTATGATGAAGCAACCAATACTTTTTTAGCAGATAGATTTATAAAAGGAACTTGCCCCAACTGTAGTAATGATAGTGCTTATGGAGATCAATGTGAAAAATGTGGCAAGAGTTTAAGCCCTGAGGAATTGATAAATCCTGTATCAACTTTAAGTGGCAATGCACCAGTAAAAAAAGCAACAAAACATTGGTATTTACCATTAAATAAATACGAAGATTTTTTGCGTGAATGGGTTTTAGAAGAACATAAAAATGATTGGAGAGCCAACGTGGTTGGACAAGTAAAAAGCTGGGTTGATGGAGGTTTGCAGCCACGTGCAGTTACAAGAGATTTGGATTGGGGGGTAAAAGTTCCAATTGATAATTCTAAGGTTCTTTACGTTTGGTTTGATGCTCCAATTGGATATATCAGTGCTACAAAACAATGGGCTTTAAATAATGGTAAAGATTGGAAGCCTTATTGGTATAATGATGATACAAAGTTGGTTCATTTTATAGGAAAAGATAATATTGTTTTTCATGCTATTATTTTTCCTGTAATGTTAAAGTTGAATGGAAATATTTTACCAGCCAATGTTCCAAGCAATGAGTTTATGAATTTGGAAGGCGATAAAATGAGTACTAGCCGTGGTTGGAGTATTGAAATGGACGATTACATAAACGACTGGATAAAACCAGAAAATGGTGGAGGGCAAATGGCAGATGCTTTGCGTTATTATTTAACTGCCATTGCACCTGAAACAAAAGATAGCGAGTTTACTTGGAAAGGTTTTGCCACTTCTTACAAAAGTGAACTGAGTGATATTTTAGGAAATTTTGTAAACAGAACTTTTGTGTTAATGCACAAATTGTGTGGTAGCAAAGTTCCTAAATTTCATAACAACATCATTGACGATTTAGACAAAGAGTTAATAACTGACATTCATAATACAAAAATTAAAATAGAAAACTTACTTGAAGATTGCAAGTTTAGAGATGCACAATTTGAAGTGATTGATTTAGCAAGAAAGGGAAATCAATATCTGCAAAAAAAAGAACCTTGGAAACGCAAAGCTGTTGATGGCGAATATTCAAACGAAGACCAACAACATATTGATAATTGCTTGCATTTGTGTTTACAACTAACAGCAAATCTTGCTATTTTAATCAATCCTTTCTTACCATTCACAGCAAAGAGGTTATTAAGAATGATGAAGGTTGTAGATAGAATGTTGGATTGGGAAAATGCTGGTAAAGTAGATTTGTTGAAAGTGGGCTACAGCCAAAACCCACCAGAAATTTTATTTAGAAAAATTGAAGATGCAGAGATTGATGCACAAATTGAAAAGTTAAAATTAAAAAGTCAAAAAGCTAAAGAGAATAAAGTGGAAGCAAATAATATTACAGCACCAATTGAACCAAACGTTAAACCAGAAATTGTGTTCGATGATTTTGCAAAAATTGATTTAAAAGTTGGAACCATACTAACTGCAGAAAAAGTTGAGAAAGCAGATAAATTATTGAAACTTGAAGTTGATTTAGGTTTTGAAAAAAGAACCATTGTTAGTGGTATAGCAATGCACTTTCAACCACAAGATATTATTGGTAAGCAAGTAACTGTTGTATGCAATCTTGCACCACGTAAAATGCGAGGCATTGAAAGCAATGGAATGATTTTAATGGCAGAAGATAAGACAGGTAAATTACATTTTGTAAATCCTGATAATAAAATTGATGAGGGCAGTAGTGTTAGTTAGTACTAAAAAACGCCATTTATTGAATTGCTTAGCCATATGTTTTATAAATATTTAAACAAAAAATAATAAAACCTTTGTGTATTTGCTAAAAACTATATTTTTGCCGTGTAACTAAAACGTTTTAAAATGTCAGACATCGCTACAAGAGTGAAAAAAATTATCGTTGACAAGTTAGGTGTTGATGAAGGAGAAGTAACAACTGAAGCTTCATTTACCAATGATCTTGGTGCCGATTCTTTGGATACTGTTGAATTAATTATGGAATTTGAAAAAGAATTCAACATCTCTATTCCTGATGAGCAAGCTGAAACCATCACTACTGTTGGTCAAGCTGTAGCTTATTTAGAAGAGCATGCCAAATAAGAAACACTCTTAACTGGAATAATTTTAATCCGCCATTCTTTCGGCAAACGCCATAAGTTTGGCGGATTACTTATTTTAAAACTAATATGTTTAATCAAGTTAAAGATTCTTTACTAAACAGTGTTAGTCATTTCAAAAAAATAAAACTATACTCAACATTAAAAGCTGTGTTATGCAACTAAAAAGAGTAGTCGTTACAGGAATTGGGGCATTAACGCCCATCGGAAATAATGTAGAAGAATATTGGAACTCGTTAATTAATGGTGTTTCAGGTGCTGCACCTATCACCAATTTTGATGCTTCAAAGTTTAAAACAAGATTTGCTTGTGAAGTAAAAAACTTCGATCCTACTGAATATCTTGATAAAAAAGAAGCTCGTAAGCTTGACAGATTTGCACAGTTTGCAATTGTTGTAAGTGATCAAGCAATGATAGATGCTGGGTTGAATAAAGATAATATTAATCCAGACAGAGTGGGTGTTGTTTTTGCTAGTGGTATTGGAGGGTTAACAACATTTCAACACGAAGTTGCAGATTTTACAAGGGGCGATGGAACGCCACGCTTTAATCCATTTTTCATTCCTAAAATGATATTGGATATCGCTGCTGGTCATATTAGTATGCGTCATAATTTACGTGGCCCCAACTTTGCAGTGGTAAGTGCTTGTGCTAGTAGTTCAAATGCAATTGGCGTAGCATTTGACACCATTCGTTTAGGTAAAAGTGATATTATACTTGCAGGTGGTAGTGAGGCTGTTATTAGCGAAGCTGGTGTTGCAGGATTTAATGCAATGAAAGCAATGAGTGAAAGAAATGATGACCCAACAACTGCAAGCAGACCCTATGATAAAGATAGAGATGGATTTGTAATGGGTGAAGCTGGTGGATTGTTGGTTTTAGAAGAATTAGAACACGCTAAAGCTCGTGGTGCAAAAATATATTGTGAGGTGATGGGTTGTGGAGCTACTGCTGATGCTCATCATATTACAGCCCCACATCCAGAAGGATTAGGAGCAAAAAATGTAATGCTTGCTGCACTTGCTGAAGCAGGAATGCAGCCAGAAGAAATTGATTATATCAATACACACGGAACATCTACACCAATTGGAGATGGGGCAGAAACAAAAGCTATTACGCAAGTTTTTGGTGAACATGCTTATAAATTAAATATTAGTGCAACTAAAAGTATGACAGGGCATTGCCTTGGTGCTGCTGGTGTTATTGAAGCTATTGCTTGTATTAAAGCTGTTATTCACGATATTGTTCCTCCAACAATAAATCACTTTACAGATGATCCTGAATTAGATCCTAAATTAAATTTTACTTTTAATAAAGCACAACATAGAACTGTGAATGCTGCATTAAGTAACACATTTGGTTTTGGTGGTCATAATGCTTGTGTTATTGTAAAGAAATATAAAGCATAGAAATTTACTTAACTCGGTTTGCAAATACTATCAAACTTATTTTATTCAAAAGCAAAAACTTCTTTTAAAAAGCAAGTTGAAAACATTATTGCAATTAAATTAGGTAATGTTGATTTGTATAGAATAGCCCTTAGCCATCGCAGTATTAAAGACTCTCCAGATACTAATAATGAACGATTGGAATATTTGGGAGATGCCGTATTGAGTGCTATTGTAGCTGATTATCTTTTTAAAAGATATCCATTCAAGGACGAAGGTTTTTTAACTGAGATGAGAAGCAAAATGGTTAATAGACAGCAGTTAAATGATATTGCTGTTAAAATGGGTTTTAGGCAATTAATGTTTTTTAATAAACTAGATTCTACACTTCGCAATAGTCAAATTTTTGGTAATACTTTAGAAGCAATTATTGGTGCCGTTTATTTAGATAAAGGATATGTTAAAACACAAAAATGGTTGTTGAAACAAATTGTGATACCACATATGTTTGTTGATTCTTTAGAGGGAATAGACATCAACCTAAAAAACAAATTAATTGGCTGGGCAAATAAAAATGGCAAAACGCTTTCCTTTGATTTGGCTGACGAAAAACAAGAAGGCAATAGAAGACTATTTACAATAAATATTGTTGTAAACACAGAAATCATTTCTCAGGGAAAGGCATTTAGTAAAAAAGATGCAAGTTTAATTGCTACACAACAAGCAATAGAAAAACTAGGTTTATAGTTTAAGCATAAAAAATCATAAAAAAGAAGCCCGCATTTTGTGATGTGGGCTTCTTTTTTATGATCAAGGCTTCAATTTAACGCCCACTCATCATAATATTTTCTTTCAGCATATTATTAAATGCAGTAGCATTTTGTAATTCCTCCAAATTTATGTTCATTCTGTATTGCCAATAATGTTTTGGGTTTGCAGGCACATTAATTCTTTCATCATTGGGGTTTTCTCTTCTTAGGTTTTCATCCATTCCTAGCAAATCTTGCAGTTGAAAAATGGCCCACATTGCTGGACTGTGAAGGTGTTGATTTACTATAGCTTTATTTATCCAGCCTTCGCAGTAAAATGGTGCTTCGCCCCATTGTCCCAATTCGTTATTATAAAATTTTTGAATACTTGCTTTGTCCTCTTCCCACCATCCACGAATGGTACTCATATCGTGTGTGCTTGGTGTAACTACACTTAAATAAGGTGCATCATTTGGGTGAAAAAATTGTTTGGTATTATCTTTTGGCATACGTTGAATTTCTAAACTTAACAAGCCCAATTGTTGCATTACATCAGGTACACAAGCTGGTACTAAACCAAGGTCTTCGCCACATATTAGCATATTAGTTACACGTCGCAACGCAGGTAGTTTTTGCATAGCTTCTTTCATCCAAAAATCATCTTGTCTTCTAAAGAAATAATCAACGTATAATTCTTTTAATTGATGTTGTGAATTGTAATCTAGATTTTGAAAAGATGATGTGCCTTCCATTCCAAACCTAAAATGAAATTGCTGACCACTCGTATCTTCAATGTCAAATAAAATAACATTACTGATTAAATTGTATAGGCCCAGTTTCAATTTCTCGTTTACATCATTTTGCTCCAGTGTGGTAAAATGTTTCTCCACTTCACGTTGTGTAGTAAATCCTTTTTTTAGGCTGTAATGTCCATCATTGTTGACTTCTAAAAAATTTTCTTTTACATATTCATTATCGTAGCCAAACTGCTCCCACAAAATTTGTTCGTTGATAAATGGCTGTGTAAAACGATAATGGTTGAAATTAATTCCACGCCCAAAGATTTCATTGATATGTACAGGAATGGCAGGAACAAAATACCCCATAATTCCCTCTACAGCGTGCATTGGAATGCTCCAAATTCTAAAAAAACCAAGAATATGATCTATTCTGAAAGCATCAAAATAATAATTCATTTGCTCAAAACGTTGCTTCCACCAAGCAAAACCATCCTCTTTCATTTTTGCCCAATTGTAAGTAGGAAAACCCCAATTTTGACCTTTAACAGCAAAGTCATCAGGTGGAGCACCTGCTTGCAAATTCATATTGTATAATTCTGAGTGTTGCCAAGCATCAGCCCCATTTCTAAATATACCAATTGCTACATCGCCTTTCACTACAATTCCTTTAGAATGTGCATAAACAGTGGCTTCTTGCAATTGCAAGTGCAAATGATATTGTATAAAATAATGGAAAGAAATATCATTATGTGCAGCCGATTTTTCATCAGTTAATTCTGCAATATCTTCTTCACTATAATGCCTGTATGCGGGCCATTCACTAAAATTAGCTGTTTTATATTCATCTCTTAAATAACAAAAAACGGCATAAGGAACTAGCCAATGTTTATTGTTGTTAAAATAGGTTTTATAATCTTCGCTTGCAAATGTCTTTTGGTTTTGTAAAGGAAATATTTTTTTAAGAAAAGCTAGTTTAGTATTCAATACCTCTTCATAATCCACAGCATTTTTAGCGTTTAAAAGTGCTTGTTTTTCATCCAATCGTTTCAGTAAATATTGGTTAACAGTTTCTGTTGCTTGAGCAAGATTGATATATATAGGATTTAATGCAAATGCAGATATGGCTGCGTAGGGATAACTATCTTGCCAAGTGTGGGTAGCAGTAGTATCGTTGATAGGTAGAATTTGAATTAATTTTAATCCAACAGTTTCACTCCAATCAACCAAAGCCTTGATATCATTGAATTCTCCAACACCAAAGCTGTTATTTGTTTTTAAACTAAACACAGGAATTGCCACACCTGCACCACGCCAAGTAGCTGAAGGAAAATTAGCAAAAGCATCGTTTATAATGGTTTGTTTTTCAGGTTTTATGGCATCGTAAACTACACGATTATCTCCATTTTCAAAACTTACAAATTTGTTATTAATAGTATCGTAAATTCCATATTTGTAGGCTACAGGAAAATCTTCTTTGCTTAAATCTATGTATGCTTTATAATGTTCGTCATTTATTGAACGATTCATCAATATTGGATTTGTAGTATCCCAATTGTTCAACTTTTTTGCACTGCCTACTACACAAAGTGTTTGACCTTTCAATAGCAAAGGTGTTTTTGTTTGAAAAATATGTGTGTATTTTTTTGGAGCAACAATTTTTGTTTCTGTTGCATTTTGTTTTAAAATAACATCTTGAAACGGCACTGTATAAAAAGCATTTTCAATGTAGCCAGTGTAGTTCCAACTATCAATAATCAAAAGTTCGCTGCTATTTAATTTTGCGAAATTTATTTTTTTATCATTACCACAATCATACTGTATGGTACCATCTAACGATTTTAAAATATAGTTGTAAGTAATATCCTCTTCTTTCAATTCAACATTTGAAACGTCTAAGGTTGCATACCAAAACTCATTGTTGAAATATTGCATAGGTAAAGCTTTCGCCACATCGCCATTACCCAATAAATCGTCATTACCGATAATAAAAAGTTGTTGACCGTATTGTGTTGTAAACTTTAGCTGAAAAGTGATGTTTTTTGTTTTTTGTTTTTCGTTTGTGGTTTCTTGTTTTAAAGTTTTGGCTTTAACTTTTGGTGCTGCAACCTTTTTTGCTACAGCAACTTTTGCGGTTTCAGCTTTATTTTCTTTTTCAACAGTTTTTTTTGCTTTTTGTTTGGCTGTTTTTTTGGTTTCAATTTTAATATCAGGCTTCTGCGTGTTACCTTTTTTTGAAACAACTTTTTTTGTGTCTGCTTTATAAACTTTGGTTGTTATTTCTTTTATTTCACTTGTTGCGTTTGGCGTTGTAGTTTCTTT
>JBMLRA010000218.1:0-1109 GCA_049241265.1 Chitinophagaceae bacterium | reverse complement strand
ACAATGCAACGTAAAGTTGAAATCAGTGAACGTGCTTATAAAATATTGGTTGAAGAAGTTGGCTTTAATCCACAAGATATCATCTTTGACCTTAACATTTTTGCAGTTGCAACAGGGCTTGAAGAACACAATAATTATGGTGTTGATTTTATTGAAGCAACTCGTATCATCAAACAAAAATATCCTTTAGTAAAAATTAGTGGAGGCGTTAGCAACCTCTCTTTTTCTTTTAGAGGTAATGAGCCTGTGCGTGAAGCAATGCACAGTGTTTTTCTATATCATGCTATTAAAGCAGGTATGGATATGGGCATTGTAAATGCTGGTCAAATGATTGTGTACGACCAAATTGAACCTACATTAAAGCAGCTTTGTGAAGACGTTATTTTAAATAGAAATAATGATAATAACGAAGCCACAGAAAAGCTAATTGAATTTGCTACAACCGTTAAAGCAAAAGGAAAAGAGGAAAAAATTGATGCTGCTTGGCGTAGTGAATCAGTTGAGAAGCGATTGGCTCATGCATTGGTAAATGGTATTACAGAATTTATTGATGCAGATACTGAAGAAGCTCGTTTAAAATACCCTCGTCCATTAGATGTGATTGAAGGACCATTGATGGCAGGAATGGATATAGTAGGTGATTTATTTGGTGCAGGAAAAATGTTTTTGCCACAGGTAGTTAAGAGTGCAAGGGTAATGAAAAAATCTGTTGCTATTCTTACACCATATATTGAACAAGAAAAAGAAGATAGAAAACAAGCACACCTTGCTGCTGGTACTATTAATGAAGAAAGTGCAGGTGCTGCAACTATTTTATTGGCAACAGTAAAAGGCGATGTACACGATATCGGTAAAAATATTGTGGGAGTTGTGTTGGGTTGCAATGGCTATAATATTGTTGATTTGGGAGTAATGGTTGCTACTGATAAAATATTAGAAGAAGCTGTAAAATGCAGTGCTGCTATTATTGGTTTAAGTGGATTAATTACACCAAGCCTTGATGAAATGGTACACATTGCCAAAGAAATGAAACGCCGAGGAATGACACAACCATTATTGATTGGTGGTGCTACAACAAGTAGAATGCATACAGCTGTAAAAATTGCACC
>JBMLRA010000217.1:0-13134 GCA_049241265.1 Chitinophagaceae bacterium | reverse complement strand
TAGGCATTCTATTTGTTTTTTTTGATTATTATCAACAACTTCTAATGTATGCAAGAACAAGAATGTTTTTTTGTTTTGTTTGATATCACCACCAACTTCTTTACCAAATTTTTCAGGGTCGCCAAAAGCATCTAAATAATCATCTTGAATTTGAAATGCAATACCCAAATTTAAACCAAACTGATAAATATGATTGCAATTTCCTTCGCTTGCCCCACCAATAATTGCTCCCATTTGCAAGGCAGCAGCTAGTAATACTGATGTTTTTAAGCCAATCATTTTAATGTATTCTGTTAACATTACATTCTCTTGACTTTCAAAATCCATATCCAATTGCTGACCTTCACAAACCTCAGCAGCAGTTTTATTAAATATTTGCATAATACGTTGCAAATAGGATGGGTTTACTTTATTAATGTATTCATAAGCTTTAATCAACATTACATCGCCACTTAACAAAGCAATATTGCTATTGTATTTGGTGTGTACAGTTGCAAAACCTCTTCTAAGGCTTGCAGCATCCATCATATCATCGTGTATCAAAGTAAAATTATGAAACAACTCAATGGCAGTAGCTACTTGGTAAGAATCGGGATGAATGTCTCCAAACAATTCATTGCCCAATAATGTTAAAATAGGGCGTATTCTTTTACCACCAATTTGCAAAAAATAATGGCAAGGCTCGTAAAGATTTACAGGCTGCTTTGGAAAATGATTTTGGTTAAAATGAGTAGCAAATAATTGCGATAAATCTTTGTAAGAATGCATAGTACAAACGTAAAGCAAAACATATTATGTTGTTGTAAATGGTAAAATTTTTATTCTTAACCCATTGTTGATATAATATTTTACCAAAAATCTTATGTTTGGCGAATGTTGAAAAAATGGTACATATTTTTAATATTGATTGCAAGTAATGCAGTGGCACAGGATAGTTTAAAATCTTTGAATGTTATTGATACAAACACAAATCTTTATCAAGCAACTAAAACAAATAATTTCTCTTCAAAAGAAAATGCTTTTTTTATTCATTCTAAAAAAAAAGAAAAGCTAGTTGCATACACACAAGCAATTGCTTATGCTACAAATTTTGCATCGCTATATTCGTTTTGGTATAAAGATTATCCAAAGTCTGCCTTTCATTTTTTTGATGATAATGGTGAGTACTTGCAAGTAGACAAGGTTAGCCATATTTATGGTGCTTATTTAGGAGGTAAAATGAGTATGCAAATGTGGAAATGGGCTGGAGTATCTAAGAAAAAATATGTGTGGATAGGAGGGATGACAGGGCTAGCATATATGACAGCTATAGAAGTAATGGATGGCTTTAACGAACATTGGGGTTTTAGCACAGGAGATTATATAGCAAATGTTACTGGTACTGCTCTAGTAATTGGTCAAGAATTGTTGTGGGATGAACAAAGAATCCAAATAAAATATGGAACTCATTTGGCGAAATATGAACCACAAGTTGTAGATAATTATTTAAATGGTATTTATGGGAAATCTAAATTAGATAGACTTTTTAAAGACTACAATGCACAGACTTATTGGTTGAGTTTTAATATAAAATCATTTTTTAAAAAATCTAATTTACCAGATTGGTTGTCTGTTGCAGTTGGTTATGGTGGGCAAGATATGTATGGTGCAAGATGGGATGGAATTTTAGATAACAATGGGCAATTGGCTTTTCCTGAGGATCATTTTAAGCGTTATCGTCAATGGTATGTAGCACCAGATATTGATTTAACTAGAATAAAGACAAAAAGTAAATTTTTGAAAACAGCATTATTTGTATTAAACAGCTTTAAGTTTCCAACGCCATCAGTAGAGTTTTCACAAGGACGTGTAAAATGGAATTGGATACATTTTTAATAGAAATAATTGATGTTTAACAATGCAATTACATTAAATTGCTCACTTATTAATAATTACTTTTAAATTATGTTTGGTGTAACAATACTTGGCAACAATTCTGCACTACCAGCATTTGACAGGCACCCAACTGCACAAGTTGTTACCCTAAACGATCAAGCACTTTTAATTGATTGTGGCGAGGGAACACAAATGCAAATAGCTCGCTACAAAATTCGTCGTAGCAAAATCAATTACATCTTCATTTCTCATTTACACGGCGATCATTATTTTGGTTTAATTGGACTTTTAACTACTATGGGTTTATTGGGAAGAGAAAATGAATTGAACTTATTTGGACCAAAAGGATTAGATGAAATTATTGCAATTCAACTAAAAGTTGCCAATACAGTTTTGCCTTTTAAATTAAATTTTACCCCACTAGAAAAAGATGGAATTCTAGTTAATAACAAAAAATTTCAAGTCGAATGTTTTGCAACTCAACATCGTGTAGAGTGTTATGGATTTATTGTTAGAGAGAAAAAACAGCCCCGAAAAATTGATAAAGAAAAGGTGCTTAAATATGAAATTCCAACAGCTTATTATGAAAGCTTGAAAGTTGGAAAAGATTATGAAAGAAAAGATGGAAGCATTGTTAAAAATGAATGGGTAACAGTTGCAAATAGCCTTGCTAAAAGTTATGCTTTTTGTGCAGATACTATTTATGATGAAACCATTGCCAATAAAGTGCAAGGTGTTGATGTCATTTATCACGAAACCACTTACTTAAAAGACCTAAACGAAAGGGCTGCAATGCGTTTTCATTCTACAACTGTTCAAGCAGCGTCTATTGCAAAATTAGCAAATACCAATAGATTATTAATAGGGCATTTTAGTAGTAAATACGAAGAGTTAGATCAATTTTTGATTGAAGCAAGAGAAGTTTTTCCTAATACTGATTTAGCTGTTGAAGGGATTAGTTTTAGAATTTAAAATTAAAAATTAAATACTTAATATTACTATCACTTTATTAATAAATACTTGAAGGGTGTGTATGTAAATTATCGTTTTTAATTAGAACATTATCTAAAAAAATAATTTCTTGGAAGTGACTAAAAAAATATTTTACTCGATTATAATATTATTGCTTTTTAATTCTATAAAAACTAATGCACAAGACACTAGTTTTTATGAAATTCCATTTACATTAAACAAACAGTTATTAGTTTTTAAAGGTAAACTGAATAATATTGATACTGATTTTGCTTTTGATACAGGAGCTAGTATTGGAGTGTCTAATACAAAAAATGAGGAAAACAATGGTGTTGTTAAACAAAATAAAGAAATCATTGCAGAAGATGCAAGACAAAATACCATTAAGCTTACAACTGCCTTAACAAAAAAATTATCAATAGGGGGCTTTGATTTTGAAAATGTTGTTAGTTCTTTTATTGATATGGAACTTTTACATTGTATGAACTTATACTTGCTTGGTTCTAATATAATCAATCAACTAAACTGGGAAATTGACTTCAATACAAAAATGCTGAGAGTCTCAAAAAATCCCTTTAGAACCAATAGTTCAATGAAATCTTTTAAAGTTTATTATAAAAGCAATATCCCTAGAGTTTCAATAAATATTAATGGAAAAAATTACACAGATGTTATAGTAGATTTTGGTTACAATGGTTCTATTGAAATACCAAAATTAAACAAAAAGTTGAGTAAAATTTTGCTTAATAAATATGAAAAAAATGAAGTAGAAAAAAAACTGTCATCAGCGTTTGTGCTTGGTGGACTATCTAATTCATATTTAGAAGAAATAGTTTGTTTAGATAGCTTAAATCTTGGTGACAATAGTTACAAAAATGTATTAGTTGGTTTTATGGAGAATACAGATTTTAAAATTGGACTTAAATTTTTTCTCAATAATGCTAATAAAGTAATAATTAACAATTCTACTGGTACATACCACCTTGAAACAAGAGCAAACCCACTAACAGCAAGCTCTTTTCCAATGAGTGTTATACTAAAAGATGATAAATTTATTGTTAATAGTGTAAGATTGTATAGCGACCCCAATGCTAATTTGTTTAAAATGAATGAAGAATTAAAATCAATAAATGGTAAAATACCAAATGATTTTAAAAATAGATGTGATTATTTAAATTGGTATTATACTTCAAATCTGCAAAAATTAATTATAGAAAAATTGGATGGTAATAAAATTGAATTACAAAAAATTTCATTTTTCAAAAAAACTAGTCTAAATAATTAATTTAAGATATATAATTTAATATGCCTGTTAAACTTAATTTTCGAGTATAAAATTATCTTATTATATCTAAAGATTACCAAAATTGGGTACTATTAGTTTATAACATTTTTATTACTACAACTTCAATCACCTTTACATTCGCAACTTAAAATATTCTACATATGATTCGTAACAAAAAGATGATTACTGCTGGTTTTATGATGCTTGCAGTGGCATTTAACACAACCATTGCACAAACAAATGCCGATGTTATTCCACTTGACAAAAACGTCAAAATGGGTAAATTGGCTAATGGTTTAACTTATTACATTCGTCGTAATGTTAAGCCAGAAGGAAAAGTGGAACTGAAACTTGCAGTTAACACGGGTTCTGTTTTAGAAAAAGATAACCAGCAAGGTGTTGCTCACTTTTTAGAGCATATGGCTTTTAATGGTACAAAAAACTTCCCTAAAAACGAATTAACTAACTATCTACAAAAAGCAGGGGTTCGTTTTGGTGCAGATTTAAACGCTCACACTTCATTCGACGAAACAGTTTACGATTTACCAATTTCATCTAAAGACCCAAAAACCTTACAAGGTGGATACCAAGTTATCAGAGATTGGGCTGGTAATCTTTTGTTAGAAACTGAAGAAATTAACAAAGAGCGTGGAATTATTTTAGAAGAAAAAAGAATGAGATTAGGTGCTGGTATGAGAATGATGATGCAATATTTCCCTTCTTTATTAAACAATAGCATTTACTCAAAACGCCTTCCAATTGGTACAGAAGAAGTTATTAAAACTGCACCAAGAGAAGCATTCACAAGTTTTTATAAAGATTGGTATCGTCCTAATAATATGGCTGTTATAGTTGTTGGAGATATTGATGTTGCAGCTGCTGAAGCAACTGTTAAAAAGATGTTTGGAGATTTGAAAAATCCTGTAAAAGCTCCTGTTCGTCCTTCTATTATTCCTGTTGAGTGGCATAAAACAAATAAAGCTGCTGTTGTTACTGATAAAGAAAATACCAACAATAGCGTTGAAATTTACTGGGGCTTAAGCAAAGCTGGTAATTCTTTAACTTGGACAAGTTATGGCGAAGCTACTTTAAGCAATTTTATCAATCAATTAATCAATAGTCGTTTAAGAGAATACAGTTTAAAAGCCTCTTCACCTATTAGTTCTGCAAGAATTAGTTTAGATGGAGGAATGTTTCGTGGTTACAAACAAGCTTCTATTAGAGCTTCTGTAAAAGAAGATGCAACTGCTGCAATCAAGACTATAGTTGCAGAAGTATTAAAAGCTAAGAAATTTGGATTTACTACATCTGAATTTGAAAGAGTTAAAAAGCAAACACTTGAAATGTATAACGAAATGGCAGCAGAAAAAGATAAAACTGAATCTGCAAGCTTTGCTCAGGAATACGTTAGTAATTTCTTGGATAAAGAACCTGCTCCAGGAATTGAAGCAGAAAAAACTTTTGTAGATAAATACCTAGCTGCTTTAACACTTGAAAAAGTAAATGCAGAAATTGCTAAATTAAATTTAGATGCTCCTTCTTTTGTTTTATATACTGCAACAGATGGTGCAAAAAACCTTCCAACAGAGACATCTTTATTAGCTGCTTACGATGCTGCTAAAAAACAAACTGTTGAAGCTTACACAGAAAAAGCTGTATCGTCTGAATTAATGGATGTAATGCCAAAAGCAGGTTCTATTGTTAAAACAGATAACAATGCAGATTTCAAAACTAATATCTACACATTATCAAATGGTGTAAAAGTTATTGTTAAAAAAACTGACTTTAAAAACGATGAAATATTAGTACGTGGTTACCAATGGGGTGGAAATACAAACCTTACAGATGCTGAGGTACAGTCTGTTAAATACTTCTCTGTTTTAAATCAATTAGGCTTAGGAAAACATAATAGAAGCGAATTGGTTAAAATGATGACTGGTGTTACAGCAAATGCATCATTTATGCCAAGTAACAATACATTGGGTGTTAATGGCAGTTCTTCTGTTAAAGATGTAGAAAAACTAATGCAAATTCTTCACCTTAAATTAACTGATATTAATTTTGATAAAGAAGAAATGGAAGGTATTAGAAGTGCATCTAAGCAACAAATGGGAATGATGAGAAACAACCCTTCTTTCAAGTTTTCTGATACTTTAAATAAGTTTCGCTTCAACAATAGTAAACGCAGTATAGGCTTGCCTGATGCTGCTGAAATTGAAGCTTTAAACTTTGATGATGTCATTAAAGTGTACAAAAAAATGACTAGCAATTTCAATGGTTTAACATTGGTTTTTGTGGGTAATGTTGATGAAGCTACTTTAAAACCATTATTAGAAAAATACATTGCTTCTTTACCATCACAATCAACATCTGTAACAGTTAATGCAGCAAATATTCTTCGTCCAATATCTGGCAACAATACTTTAATAGTTAAAGGAGGTAAAGAAAATAAATCTGAAATTCAATTAAGCTATTATGGTAATTTAACATCCTTTGATGATAAAGAAAATATGGCTTATGGTTTAATGGCAGAAGTATTGCAAATGAAAACAACTGTTAAATTAAGAGAAGAAATGGGTGGTACTTATTCTCCAAGAGTTGGTGGCAATATGCAACGTAGCCCAATGTTGGATTATACCTTAACGTTATCTGTTCCATCTGCACCAGAAAATGTAGATAAATTAACGGCTGCTTTTGATGAATTAGTTAAAAAAGTGGCTGGTGGCGATGTTAATGATGATGATATGGTAAAGGTGAAAGAACAACGTAAAAAATTGTTTGAAACACAAATGAAAACAAATAATTTCTGGTTATCGACTATTGAAAATCAAGATATGTATGGTTATAATCCTGCATTGATTACAAATTATTTTGACAGATTAGCTGCCATTACTAAAGAAGATTTAGTGGCAGTTGCTAAAAAATATTTGTTAAATGCAAATGTTTTAAAAGCAGTTTTAAATCCTGAGGATAAATAAATTAAAAGTTAATATTACTGTGCTAAAAATGGCTTTCAATTTTTTTGAAAGCCATTTTTAATGCCACTATTTACCCCAAACCAATTGCCATAAAACAATTCCAGCAGCAACACTTATGTTTAAACTGTGTTTCATACCAAGTTGAGGAATTTCTATAAACCCATCAACCACTTTAAGCACTTCATCGTTTACACCTTCAACCTCATTACCAAAAACAATGGCAATAGGTTTATCGGTTGCTGAAAATTTTTCTAATGAAATACTCGATTCAACTTGTTCAATAGCATATACTGCATACCCCTTATTTTTAAGTTCAATTACAGCATTTGTAGTATTTTCAAAGTAAAGCCAATCAACAGTTTCGGTAGCACCTAATGCTGTTTTATTAATATCTCTGTGTGGAGGTTGAGGTGTATATCCACATAAGCAAATGGCTTCTATTAAAAAAGCATCAGATGTTCTAAAAACACTACCTACATTGTGCATACTTCTAATATTATCAAGCACTATCACAATTGACTTTTTTTCAGATTGTTTAAAATCGTTAATCGTTTTACGATTCAATTCGTTCATAGAAAGTTTACGCATAAAGCAAAAATAGTTTATACAAAATTGTGGTAATGGAAATATAGATTTATATTTACACTACTAACCAAACTAAATATTATGAAAAAGCTCATCATCATTTTAGCCATTGCTCCATTTTTTGCAAATTCACAAAAATTAATTGGCGGTAAAAACATTATAAAAACCAATTTAACTGGCGATGCTATTGGAAACTACAACTTGACTTATGAAAGAAGTATTTTAAAAAAAATGTCTTTTTCTGTAGGTGTAAGATATATGGCAAAACAATCTTTACCATTTCAAAGTGAAATGCAAGATTTAATTGGCAATAATGATATTAAAATTGCTGATTTTAAGATGGGCAATTTTGCTATTACGCCAGAGTTGCGATTTTATTTAAGTGCAGGAAAAATGAAAGGGTTTTATATAGCCCCTTATGCTAGATATGCTAGTTTTGATTTGGCAGTTCCTATTTTATATGTAGACCCTAATAATGCATCAAATAGAAAAGAAGTACTATTTGATGGAAAAATAACTTCGTTTAGTGGAGGATTACTACTAGGTGTGCAAACACAAATTTTTAAGAAATTGGTTTTAGATGTTTGGATTGCAGGTGGGCATTATGGTAGCAGCAATGGTACATTAGATGGAGACTTTTCAAAAAATCCATTAGCTAGTGATCAAGATGTTAAAAATCTGCAAGACAAATTAGATAATATCTCTGTCGATGCTGGGCCATTTACCTTTAAAGGTAATGTTGTTTCAAAAACTCAAGCTGTTATTAATTCAACAGGGCCGTGGGCTGGCATAAGAGCTTTAGGTTTAAGTATAGGAGTTAGGTTTTAAATCTGTAGAGTAATATCTTATAATATTAAATGGGCTAATAACGATGATGTTATTAGCCCATTTAATATTATAATTAAGTTGAAGTTAGCTAACAGTTGAAACTTTATTAATGCGATTGGCAATAAAAGAATAAGCAACGAATAAAATTGTTGAGAAAATAAAGGTTCCAATTAAGCTTGTTTTGTAAAAAGGTAATCCATCTTCATAGCACTGCATTAAACCTGCAAATGTTTTAGCTCGTAAATAACCTGTACTCGAAATCCAAACATCAAAGTTCGATAATAAAAAGAATACTGTAGGTGCAGCAATTGAAGCTGCAGCTATTTTAGCAACATTCAATTGTTTTATAAAAAAACCAATGCATGTTACTAGTGCAAATAATGCATAGTTGATAATTTGGCCTTTGCCATAAAAACCTTGTATGTTGGTTAATTTCAATGAAAACAATATTTCATAAATAACATCAGACAATAACATAGAAAATAGTGGCAATGCAAAAGCCCATTTTTTATCTTTTGAAAAAATAAAACCACTAAAAATTGCAATAGCCCATTGTGGGGCAAATCCATATTCTCTTAAAGGAGAAACACGGTACAAAGCACTCACAACAATTATTAAACCTATACACAACAATAACTTTTTGTTCAATTTCATAATATCAATTTTGGCAAAAATAGGAGCTAATCTTGTTTATCGAAATTTCATTTTTAACATTGTTTAATAACTTATTTCATTTTAAACATTTTAGTTTGTGATTGGTGTTTAGGAATTAATTTTACAACCTATGAAGTATCTTGTATTATCGATTCTTTTTTTTACTGTTTCAAAAAGTATTTTTGCACAATGCCAAACAGGTCAAACCCCTACAACAGCTGAATATATTTGTGGCACCAAAATAAAATCTTTTGGTGTGGTAGCTAGTTGTCCAGGAGCTAATATACCAGTACCAGGTTGTAGTGATCCTTTTGGAACATATCAAGATATTAATGCATACTATTACAGATTTACTTGTTACATAAGTGGCCCTTTAGAATTTACAATTAAGCCTCTGAATAATAATGATGATTACGATTGGCAATTATTTGATATTACTGGCAGAAATCCTAATGATATTTATGATCAAAATTTAGCAAATAATATTTTTGTTGCTTGTAATTGGAGTGGTAATACTGGCAATACAGGAACAACAACATCTGCAACTCTTGCAAATGGTTGTCAAGGCTCGGGTGTACCTACTATTACAAAAGCACCTAACTTAATTCAAGGGCATACTTATTTGCTCATGGTTAGTCACTTTACAACTACTGGGCAGTCTGGATATAACCTACAATTCAATGGTAATTCATCTAACTTAGTAACCAATCCAAATGGTTTACCCCGATTTGATACAGCACGTGTTTCTTGTAGCAATAGCGATGTTATTGCATTAAAAATTAATAAACCAATAAGTTGTAAGTCTATTAATAAAACTGATTTTGATATAGCTACAAATCCAGTAATTAATGCAGCAATTGGATTTGGATGCAATAATGTAAATGGTTTTACTGATAGTATTACAATTACTCTGGCAAATCCACTACCAACAGGGTCTTATACAATTAATATTAAATCAGGGACTGATAATAATACTTTGATTGATGAATGCGATAATGCTATGGTAGCAGGTGCTAATCAAAGAACTTTTTTTGTGTACAAACCACCTAGTCCAATATTTAGCACTCAGGTTATTAACGAAACTTGTAAATCGGATACCATAAAATATCTTCATAATGGTAATAATGCAACATCGTTTTGGCAATGGACTTTTGATGGGCTGCCTTTAAATAGCAATGCACAATCTCCACAAGTTGTTTATTCAAATTTTACAAGTAGAAAAGTTAAGTTAGTAGTTTCTAATGGATTTTGCAGCGATTCTTTAACTCAAAATATTGCTATTGCTGACAGATTATTGACTCCAAATTTTACAGTATCAAAAGATACAACCTGCCCCAATAATCCCGTATTGTTTACAGATTCTACCAAGGGGAATATCATTAGTTGGAAATGGGATTTTGCAAATGCTCAAACAAGTAGTTTACAAAATCCAGTAGCACAAACTTATCAGGTATTACCTAACAATAAAATTTACTCAACCAAATTAGTGGTTACAAATCAATTGGGTTGTACTGATTCTATTACAAAAAACGTTTTTGTACGTGGTACCATACCCACTGTTTTTGATAGTATAATACCACCAAGTTGTGCATCAAATCAAGTGCAACTTTATTTTAAACAAGCAATGATTTGTAGTTCGGTTTCAACAGATGGAAGTGAGTTTTCAATTACTGGTGTGGCACCCAATACAATTGTTAGTGCTAGCATTACCAACTGTATTAGTGGTGCAGGAACAATAGTTACATTAACACTAGCACAGCCATTGTCCACTGGCAATTATACTATAAGCCTAAAAACTGGTAGCGATGGAAACACCATCATTAATGATTGTGGAATTGAAACAATTGCAGCATCTGTTTCATTTAAAGCCTTTGGGCATATTAATACAGCTTTTACTACTAATGTTAAATTAGGTTGTTTGGCTGATACAGTTCAGTTTAATCATATAAGCAATAATGGTGTAAACCAATGGCAATGGATTTTTGATGGGAATCCTAGTACAAGCAATTTACAAAATCCTATTATTATCTACACCGATTTTACCAAACGCGATGTGCAGTTAATAGTTAGTAATGATATGTGTAGTGATACCTTGAAGCAGACATTACCCATTACAGACCATAGTATTTTTGCCAAATTTGGTGTAGTAGATACTACTTGTGGTAATGCTGGAACCATATTTATAGATAGTAGTAAAGGAAATATTACAAATTGGTACTGGAATTTTGGTAATGGATTACAAAGTAATTTAAAGAATCCTTTACCTGTTAATTATCCTTTATCATTGAATTATGCAGTATTTCCTGTACAATTAATCGTGAAAAATATTGCAGGTTGCTTTGATACTACAGCGTTTAAAAATATCATTGTAAAGCCTTCTGCACCAGCTTCAATGGATAAAATTGAGAATTTGCCTTGCTCACCAGATTCATTTATTGTTCATTTCAATTCTCAAATGCTTTGCAATTCTGTAGCATTAGATGGAAGCGACTTTAGCATTACAGGAGCTAATTCACCTATCATTGTTGCTGCTAATATCATAAACTGCAATAATAGTTTTGGGAAAGATGTTGTAATTAAACTAAATGCACCCCTTGCAATTGGTGGGTATTATAAATTAAATCTTAAAAAAGGAAATGATGGTAATACAATTTTAAATGATTGTGGTATAGAAACACCAATTAGTCAAATTGGTTTTGTGGCTTTTACTAAAGTTGATGCTAGTTTTACATTTATCGATAAAATAAGTTGTATTGAAGATACTCTTTTCTTGAACCATCCCATTGCTAATGATGAATTTAAGTGGACTTGGATTATTAATGGAACACCAGTTGGAAATGTAAATAATTACATTTTGCCTTATAAACAATCAGATGTAAAAAATATAACTTTAATTACTTCTAATCCTGTTTGCAGCGATACAACTACACAAACAATTAATTTATTTTTTGATAAGGTAAATGCAAAATTTATTGCTAGCCACAATATTGTTTGCCCAACAGAAACTGTTGATTTTGCAGATACTAGCACTGGTAATATTACCAATTGGGATTGGAGATTTGGTAATGGTCAAAATAGCAATATTAAAAATCCACCAGCACAATCATATCCAATTAAAAATTACCCAACAAACACTGGTTCAAATTTCGAAGATGTAACTGTTAGATTAATTGTGTCAAATGCAACACCATGCTTTGATACAGCGTATCAAACAATTAAAGTAACGTCAAACTGCTTAATACAAGTACCAAGTGCATTTACCCCTAATGGAGATGGATTAAATGATTTTTTATATCCATTAAATGCCTACAAAGCAAGCGAAATGACATTTAGAGTATTTAACAGGCTAGGAAGAATAGTATTTGAAACGAATACAATTGGTTCTAAATGGGAGGGTAAATTTCGAAGTGAAAAACAGCCACCTGGAACCTACATTTGGTTGCTAGATTATACAGACAAAGAAACTGGAAAAAAAATTAGCCTAAACGGAACAACCGTTTTAATTAGGTAATGTGCAGATGCTTGTAAACAAATCAAAAAAATAGAACCATAAATATTTATTTAAGAGCAATACTTGGAGTTGTTTTTTGAATTGATTTTTGGTTAATAATAGCATAAAATAGTTGATAACGTTTGCATAGAAATCAATACTAATCTTATAAAAAAAGTAGAAAATCTTATTATAAATGAACAACTTTGTCATCTATACGTTTTAACGATTAAATATGAAAATAATGAAGATTCTTGCCTTTATTAGTGTATTTTTCTGCTGTAGTATACTAAATGCACAAACAGCAACCAGTACAGTGAAAGGAAAAGTAGTTAATGATTCCACAGGAAAACCACTTCAATCAGCATCAATTACAGTTGTTGGTTCAAAACGAGGTACTACAACAGACGCAGATGGTAACTTTACTATTAAATTCCCTGCAGATGGTAAACCACACAAATTAACTG
>JBMLRA010000216.1:0-2093 GCA_049241265.1 Chitinophagaceae bacterium | reverse complement strand
AAAAAACAGAATCTAAAATATAATTATATGAAATTGCTGGAAGGAAAAGTAGCATTAGTAACTGGTGGTTCTAGAGATATCGGTGCTCAAACATCAATTAAATTGGCAGCAGCAGGAGCAAAGGTTTGTATTAATTATTTAAACAACAAGGAAGCCGCTGAAACAACATTAATTGAAATTCAAAAACTTGGTGGTACTGCACTTATTGTTCAGGCAGATGTAACTAAAGCTTATGATGTTGAAAGATTGGTAGCTGAATGTAAAAAAGCTTTTGGAAATACGATTGATATTTTGGTAAATGTTGCGGGCGGATTAATGGCAAGAAAATTACTTGCTGATATTGATGAAAACTTTTGGGATACTGTAATGAATGTGAACCTGAAATCTACTTTTTTGGTAACAAAGGAAGTTGTGCCTAGTATGACAAATGGAGGAGCTATAGTAAACTTTAGCAGCCAAGCAGCACGTGATGGTGGTGGTTTTGGTGCAATGGCTTACTCAACTGCAAAAGGTGGAGTTCTTACTTTTACAAAAGGTCTTGCAAAAGAATTAGGACCTAAGGGAATAAGAGTGAATTGTGTTAGTCCGGGAATGATTAATACAACTTTTCATAATACTTTCACTAAAGATGAAGTGAGGAAGAATGTAGCAGCATCAACACCCCTAAGACGAGAAGGCGAAGCAACAGAAATTGCAGATTTGGTATTGTATTTAGCAAGTCCACAATCATCTTTTATAACTGGAGCAAGTATTGAAATTAACGGTGGAACCTATTTTGTGTAAATCATATTGTAGAATCATTTCAAATAGAATCTAATAATTACACACTTATTTTTTTATAGAAACGAAAACAGTCAAATGAATAAACTTAAACTTATTTTCTCACTTTTATTAATTGTGTGTTTTAACATCACTAATGCACAAAATGGTAATAAAATTAAAGTAACCGGAAAGGTAATTTCTGCTGAAACCTCTAAACCGTTAGGTAACGCAAGTGTTACTATAAAAGGTACAAAAAAAGGAACTATTACAGATTCTTTAGGTAACTTTAGTTTAAAAGTTGACAAGGGTCAAACGATTGTTGTAAGCTTTGCTAGCTTTGAATCACAAGAAACTAAAATAACATCAGCAGTTCATCTTGATGTTAAACTTGCAGTTAAATTTTTCGATAATGAGGAAGTCGTGGTCGTAGGGTATGGAACTAGAAAAAAGTCGCATTTAACTGGTGCTATTTCAAAACTTACCACAGATGAGGCTATTGGTCAAATACCTGTATCTCGATTAGATGATGCATTGAAAGGAAAATTATCTGGTGTAAATGTTTTAACTACCGATGCTCAAGCAGGTGCAGCACCTACCATTCAAATAAGAGGAGCAACCTCAATTACAGCAAGTTCTGAACCCTTGATTGTAATTGATGGCTATCCAGTTCCAACAGATTTATCTGCTATAGATATGAATGATGTAGAAAGTATAGAAATTTTGAAAGATGCTGCAAGTGCTGCTATTTATGGATCTCGTGGAGGGAATGGTGTAATTATGATAACAACAAAGTCGGGTAAAGTAGGCAAAGCAAAATTTAGTGTAAATGTAAGTAGTGGGTTAAAAAATGTGTATCGAAAAATTTCTTTTCCAACATTACCTGCATGGAAAGAATATGTAAAAAGTATCAATAACGGTCTTTCAACTCCCGAAATTGATCAAGCAGAAATTTTTAATGCCAATACAGATGCTCAAGATTTTATTTTTAGGCAGGTACAATTTTCGAATGTAAGTGTTGGTGCAAGTGGCGGTACAACAAACTTTAAATACAATATTTCTGCTAATGCTCTTTTTGACAATGGAATTATGCTGGGCAACGATTTTAAACGTTTTGGGTTAAGAGCTGCATTTACTGTAAAAGCTGGCTCAAAAACCACTATTGATTTCAGTGTTAATCCGTCAGTTACCCAACGTTTTGATGTGCCTGTAACGGTGCAAGAAGCTATAAGAACTTTGCCTCCTTGGATGCCTGTATACCATACTGCAGCTACAGCAGCAGCTACAGGAATGCCAATTGGTTCAATAGCTAATCAACGAGAATTTTCGCCAGT
>JBMLRA010000215.1:0-1654 GCA_049241265.1 Chitinophagaceae bacterium | reverse complement strand
GAGTTGTTAATTTTTCTAACCCTAATAGCATAAGTATTTGTAGAATCTTTTACTCGTATTACTTTAAATGTAAAAGGTACATCATCTTCATTCGTTTCTAGTGTGTTTACTTTGCCAATAGAGTAATACTGGATATTTAGATTGTTTTTTTCGACAACCCTTTGCATTAATGATCTCGACTTTATAAGTTCAATTTCGTTTTCTAAATTTACCCTTTTGCCGCCACCTAACATGGCTGCATCAATTAAATCGCCACTGCCCGACGCTCCTCGTATGCTTCCTCCAGTTTTATCATCTGGCTTTACATACATTAAAGCTGTATTCTTAAATACTGGTTTTTGATATCTTAAATAAATAAATGCTGCCGTTAAGCATAAAGCTAAGGAAACAATAAAAAGGGGTAGGTAGGATAGATATAGAAAAATAATCTCAATTGGAGTTGCTTTTTTCTCGGTATCTAATATTATGGTTGTATTGTTGTTAGACATAATTGTTTATCTGAAGCTACGAATAATTAAAACTGCTTGTAATACGAAAAATAAGGTTTGTAATGCAGTTGCTGCAATACTTATATCAGTTTGTATATTAGGATTTATATTAACAGTTTTCAACTTTCTATCATTTGCCCCTACATACACTACATCATTATTTTTTAAATAAAAGCCTTCCGACTTAAAAAAATCGGTATTCTTTAAATTTAATTTGTATGTAACCCATTTATCTTTTTCTTGCCTCATTACTACCACATCTTCACGCTTGCCAAAATCGGTTAAATCTCCTGCTTCTGCAATTACTTCTAAAATATTAGTTTTTTCTGTTTTAAAAATAACAGTACCTGGCTTTTTCACTTCACCTAATACGTTTACTCTAAATTGAGCTAACTTAACCACTACTAAAGGATCTTTTACAAATTCAGCTTCACCAAGTTTTTTTGTAATAATATTGCTTATTTCTTGCTTCGTAAATCCTTCGACCTTTATCTTGCCAATTTTTGGCATTGTAATATTGCCATCTTTATCTACTAAATAATTTGCACCAGAACTTACTGGCCCTGCACTTGTTGCATTTGTTGGTGAAGATGCCGTTGAACCAGAAGACAAATTAAACAAACTAGCGTCCTGCTGTGATAAACTTCCTGCAACTACTTGAATAGTTATATTATCACCAGCAACAATCGTTGGCTCTTTAAACTTTGCACTAGTAAGTGCAGAATCTAACCCTTTTTGAAAATAATTGTAATCTTTGTTTATTCTCTTTGCTGGATTGCATGCAAAAAGCACAGAAGCCAATACAGCAAACGAACAGAAGCGTGTAAGTTTTACTTTTTGTAACATAAAAAAAATTTTGAAAAATGTGTAGCTCCGCCAGGTGAGTCACAGAACTTGTTGTAACATTCCTTTTTAAAAACTTTAAATTATAACATAAAAAAAGGCAACATTAAAAGTATTAATGTGCCAATATTTGATATTATTTTTTTGTCATTATAGTTTTTTAAATACGTATACCTAGTTGATTATCAATCAAATAGTTAATTAAGTATTACAGTTTTTAAGGTTGGCTGCAAATGTAAGGTAAACGTGACTAGAAAAAAAACAAAACTTAGAATTAACAATTTAATTTTTTAACCAATTACTTAAAGCCTACTTTTACTTTC
>JBMLRA010000214.1:0-30632 GCA_049241265.1 Chitinophagaceae bacterium | reverse complement strand
GTTAACACTATTTACCAAATACAATATCATCAGGCAATTCGTTAACATCACTTTTATCAAAAGGAAAATAAGTATTTAATGCTTTACCAATAGCAAGTACAACAGTTTCTATACCTTCAACATAATCCTCTTTATTAAAATGAGAAAGCATAGACTGCACATTATCATTCCAAAATTTTACACCAGTTTTTTGATAAATCCCAGCATCTGCAAAAACAGCAAGTTGTTTATGTTTTAAAGCAACATAAACAATTACAGCATTTCTTTCTTCGGTATTGTGCATATCAAGCTTCTCAAATAACTCTTTAGCCCTATCAATAGCATTTACATACTCACATTTGATTTCAATAAATACACGAACTTCTCCACTAGTTTGCCTTTCAGCTTGTTTAATAGCATCAACAATAATCTTTTTTTGATGTGGTGTAAAGTAGTCTTCAGCTTTTGAACGAAACCAATTAAACATTAGAATTGTATAAAATTAATGAAGGAATTATGAAGTAATGATTCGTTGTCTTTTTCTGTTTAAATAAATAAACCCAGCAATAAAGTTCAAAAATAGGAACCCAATAATCCAAAGCCTTTCTTCAGAACCATTTATTTTATTGGATTCACAACTTCTATAATTGCCAAAATTGTAAATAAAAAAGATAGCAATAACCCAATTTGCAAAAACACCATTGCATTTACAGAGTGTATTATTTAAAAGTAGCTATAATAAATTGAAATAGCTGAACCAAAAAAAATAACTTCCAAACAAAATGGATGCTCTATTAAGCTGCATTTCACTTATAAAAAAGCCCATTCAGAATATTATATTTTGAATGGGCTTTTTTATAATTTATTTAATGTTGAAATTAACCTCAGGAGCTTTTTCAGTTCCAGCATCGGCTTTATAATAAGGTTTTTCTTTAAAGTGAAAAATACCAGCAAAAATGCTATTTGGGAATCGCACAACTTTAAGATTGTAGCCTTCTACAGCTCTGTTATAATCTTGACGAGCAACATTAATTCTGTTTTCTGTACCCTCAATTTGGGTTTGAAAATCTTGGAAAGATTTTGTTGTTTTCAAATCAGGATATGCTTCAGCAACAGCCATTAATCTGCTAAATGCACCTTGCATTTGCCCTTGTGCAGCTTGATACTTTTGCAAACTTTCTGCATCATCAATATTTACAGTAACAGCAGTAGCTTTTGCACGTGCATCTAAAACTTCTTTTAAGGTAGACTTTTCAAAATTTGCCGATCCTTCAATTGTTTTAATTACAGTATTGTACAAATCAGTTCTACGTTGATAGTTTGCCTCAACATTGCTCCATACTTTTTTAATATCCTGATCACCAGTTGCTAATCCATTATAACTACTGCAACCACATCCACCAAGAAATAAGATAAATACTCCAATAACAATAAGAGTAAGATTTTTTGTACTCATTTTTTTAATTTTTTTTTAAAGATAATTGTTTGTATACAATGCGTACTTTTTATTACAAAGCAAGTACCATAATTTTTTTTATGACAAAATAACGGATAAAACTAATGAAACCCTGTAAATAGGTATATCAATAAAAGTAATGGTATAAAAATAATCAATGCAGGCAATATCAAATTTATAATTGCTTTTCCAATTGAAAATTGCTGCACTTCTGATATACCAACTACATAAAGCACTAATGTCCATATTCCCAATATGGATTCAACAATGCTAAATCCATAGGTTAAAATATTTTCGTACAAATCAGTATTATACAATAAAAGTTTAGGAATTATTAATACTAAACCTGCTATTGAAGGAGAAGACGCATAAGCCAATACTCTTAAAATTGAATCTGTATCAGCGTTTCCATTTATCCACTTGCCTGTAAAACGAATTAAAGATGAATAAAGATAATAAGAAATCCAGCCAAACAATGCTCCTCCTATTATTGAACCAATAATAGAAATTACAATTGAATCGCCACTTAGAAGATTTTTTCTTTCTGCTCTATCAAAAGCATTTGCAATTCCTGCAAGAATCAATAAAATCGTTAAATACTTTTGATACTTGAAATGATTGATGTACTTAAAAATTGGACGTGGCGATATCCAAATTTTAGTAAAAATTTCTTTATCTGTAAAACTTTGTACTTCATAAAAATCATCCAACAAATTTTCCATAAATAAATTTTGCAACTAAAGTAAAGTATAATCGTTTAAAAATTTGACAGTGGCTTGCATATCAGTATGTAACAACCTATCTTTTTGATTAAAAGAAACCACAGCACGGTAATCATTAATGATATTTTCAAGAAAAGGTGATGTTTTCTCTGGCTTCCTAAAATCTAATGCTTGTGCAGCAGTCAATAATTCTATTGCCAAAACACGTTCAACATTTTCAATAATTTGATAGCATTTTGTAGCTGCATTTGCACCCATACTAACATGGTCTTCTTGATTATTGCTGCTACTAATAGTATCAACACTTGCTGGTGTACACAACTGTTTATTTTGGCTTACAATACTTGCAGCAGTATATTGTGGTATCATAAAACCACTATTCAAGCCTGGTTCATTAACAAGAAATAATGGCAATCCTCTTTGTCCACTTATAAGTTGATAAGTTCTTCTTTCACTAATACTTGCAATTTCACTCATTGCAATACTTAAAAAATCTAATCCTAAAGCTAGTGGTTGCCCATGAAAATTACCACCACTTACAATTAAATCTTCATCAGGAAAAATATTAGGATTATCAGTAACGCCATTAACTTCATTCATAAACACATCTAATACATAATTAAAGGTATCAATTGATGCACCATGAACTTGTGGAACACAACGAAAACTATATGGGTCTTGAACTTGCTTATTTGGATTGGTAGCAATAGTACTATCTTTTAGATAACTATAAATAGTAGCTGCTGTTTCTATTTGCCCCTTATGATTACGAACTTTGTGTATTAGAGGATTCAAAGGTTCTAATGTAGCATCAAATCCATCAAAACTAATGGCTGCAATAATATTTGCCCATTGTAATAATCGTTGTGCTTTTGCCAAACAATAAATTCCATAAGCACTCATAAACTGAGTGCCATTAATTAATGCCAACCCTTCTTTGCTTTTCAATTCAATTGGTTGCCAGTTAAATTCTTCCAACACATTAGTTGCATCTACTTCTACATCATTATAAATCACTTTTCCCATACCAATTAATGGCAAACACAAATGGCTTAAAGGTGCTAAATCACCTGAAGCCCCTAAAGAACCCTGAGTATAGACAACAGGCAATATATTATTATTATATAAATCTTTTAGTCTGTTTACAGTAGCTTCCTGCACGCCACTATTGCCATAACTTAACGATTGAATTTTAAGCAATAACATTAGTTTAACAATTTCAGCAGGTACTTTATTACCCATTCCACAAGCGTGGCTCATCAACAAATTATATTGTAATTGCTGGGTTTGACTAGCATCTATTTTAATGTGCTGCAAATAACCAAAACCAGTGTTTATGCCATAATAAGCTTTATCTGAAGAAGATGTTTTAATGTTTAAATAATTTCTACACTTATTAATTTTCTCTTTAGCAGATGTAGCAATATCAAGGTTTGTGGGCAGATGAATAGATTTTTTCAGCGAATCGAAAGTTAATATTTGTGTTCCAATTTCTAAATGATGATGATTCATTTTAAGCAATAGTTTTATACAGCAAAATAAAGTGATTGCGTGGATAAGAAATATTTTTTAGTTGCTATGTTTGTTAAGTTGAACAAAAAGCTATTTATTTGCAGCCCAATCTGAAAAGATAGGATGGTCTGGTAGCTCAGTTGGATAGAGCAACAGCCTTCTAAGCTGTGGGTCATTGGTTCGAATCCAATCCGGATCACTTTTAAAATAAAAAAAGCCTTGTAAGTCAATAACTTACAAGGCTTTTTTTATTTCGGGGTAAACATAGGGTAAACAATTGCAAATGCTATCAATATTTTTAAACAAAACTTCCTCTTTCTACAATTTATACTGCAAATATGAATTTTGAATCAAAGAATTACAAAGTCTGTTTCGTTTAGAAGGCCCAAGCAGTAAATGATGTTTTCATCATAACCACTTGAACCTAATAAACTTTACCCTCTATTCTACCACTAATTTTTGAGTGCTTTTACCATCATTTGTTATTACACTCACAAAGTATATTCCTTTTGAAAACATTGATGTATTGATTGTATTTACACCAACGCTTAATGGCTGTTTAACAATTATTTTTCCAAATAAATCTGTTACTATAACACTACCCAATCCAATTAGCTTGTCAATTTTTAAATTAAAAAACGATTTAGCAGGATTAGGATATAAAACAAATGATAGTGGTATTAAATTTTCAGCTGTCGATAATTCATTAGTAATATTTCTGGCTACGCAACTATATCCATTACCACTTAAAGTTCTACTGCTACTACATCCAGCAGCATTTGAATAACTGTACTTAATTGTACCTAAACCAACAGTACTAATGGTTACAATACCTGCATTCGTAATGCTGGCTGCTCCAGTTGCACTCCAAACGCCAGCTGGTGTATTTGGGTTACCAACTAATCCAAATGTTTTACCAACGCAAAAACTACCACTTGGTGCACCATAGAATGGAGAGGATGACCCAGTAAGTGCTGTGCCAGGTGCATAAGCAATTGATGGCATAGCTGGGATAGCATTGATAATAATATTTTTGCTTACAACTGCACTACAACCTGCTGCATTTGTAATGGTGTAATTTATTGTAGCAAAGCCAGCACTTTTACCAACCACAGCCCCTGTTGTAGGATTAACTACTACCTGACTTGTTTGTAAACTACTCCAAATACCATTAGACGTGGTGTTTGTTAAAACTATACTACTACCAGCACAAACGCTTGCTGGCCCAGAAATTGAATTTGGTGTTACTAATGGAGCTACAACATATACTGCTGTTGAAACATAGGTTATACCAGCTATTGTATATGTATATGAAATATTTGTTGAACCACTATTTAATGGTGTAACGGTTCCATTATTACTAATAGTTGCCACACTTGTGTTTGAACTACTCCAAACTCCATAGCTAGCAGCACAGTACAATCTGTTTACAGTATTTAAATCACAAGATTTTAATATTCCACTAATGGCAGCACCATTTAAAACTGGCTTTACTAGAAGTATCAAAATTGCTGTACTGTCGCAACCAATTGAATTTGTAAGGCTTGCTGTATATGTACCTGATTGAGTATAATTATTGCCATTAAACGAATAGCTATTTCCGCTAAAAATACTATCTCGTGTAATTGAACTTGTAGGCTGTAGTACATTTAATACAAGAGTAGCAATGCTATCACAACCTGCAACGTTGATATAAGTTTTATTATACGTTCCAGCAATTGAATAGCCATCGCCTCCCCAAATAAATGGCAATTGATTAGGGCAACGACTTACACTTATTGAACTGTAAGTTTTACTGCGAATAATTGGCAAAATATTAATAGAAGATTTTAAAAATTGTTCTTCATCATATAAATCAAAACTTACATTATCACCAGCATTTAAAACCTTAGCAATAAAAGCTGCTGTATCATTTGTATAAATGCCATTAACCTTCCAAACATATTTTGGTGCAATAACATTTTGAGATGTAGCTGTAAATATGATTGCAGTTCCTTGACAAACACTGGTTAAATTTGGAGTTACAGTTACATATGGAGTAGTTGTATCTGCTACAAAATCAACACTATCAACATTATTGAAAGTATTAAATTCTTGTGGTGAAGCATTAACAATTTCGGTAATAATTTTTCCACTGGCTCCTGCCACAATCCAAGCAGTTGAAAGTTTTGTGCTATCGTGCTGATTTAGCCTGAATGCAACACTATTAATTAAGGTTTTACTAGTGGGCGTTTTATAGTAGAAATTGATTGTTGCTCTACCTGTATCCCCACCATAGTTTCTAATATAATTGCTTATTGTAATTTTTTTGCCAACCCTAAACAAATTTCTATTAAAAGTGATTCCTTGATTAATGCTTCTTGCAAAGTCTGGAGCACCACCAACAATAATGGCACGAGTTGCTGCATTATTAGTTGTGTCAATTTCTACTACTTCGTTATTAACATCAGCTCTTACTTTAATAACTTTTAATCCAACTAAGCTGCTCGTGTATGTTACTGTGGCAGCAATTGTAGTATCTCTGCCTGGTAATATTGAATTGATGGCTACATCATTTCCTAGCTGTATATCATTTACCCAAAACCTTACCATTGCCGGTGTTGAAGCATAATTACCAATATTTTGAACAGATGAAACTATTGTAACATTTTGCCCAGGAATTGGATTTAAATTACTTGGAGAAATGTGTTGTGATAGAATACGCAAATCAGCAATGGCATCAATTACATTAACATAAATGTATCCATCGTTATTCTGTTCATTTGTTTCGCAATAAACCTCATCATAATCTGGCTCTACTTTAATAACATAACTTCCAACTGTGTTGAATATATGCGAAAATTGAGCAACAGCACTAGCACCATTTGAATTAATATGAATTATGTTATCTGCACCAATAACTGTGCTACCTAGTTTGAATCTAACTTTAGTGGTATCAACATCACGTAGGCCAATGTTTTTAATAGTTGTAGCTATGCTTAAGCTAGTACCAATGAATACTGTATATGGAGTTTGAGGAGAACCTAGTGTATATGCTGGAACACTTGTAATAATATCACTTCCAAATAAAATAGAATCTGCATTGTTACGTTCAACTAGTTCATTAATATCATCCTCAATATCTGCAACTACTGTAATCTTTACTGGGCAATTACTTACAGGAATAATGTAGTTATTTGAATTAAGAACAACACTATCATTTGCCCCCAAACTTGCTATGTTTATTTTATTGCCAAAGTTCACATCATTTACTTTAAACTGTACCCTAAATGCTGTGGCAGCACTACCTTGATTTTTTATGGATGTATTAAAGTTTACAACATCTCCACTATGAACATCACTACTAGACACATTGATAAAACCAACATATAAATCTGGTTGAGGAACATAAACAACTACATTGAGGTTATTATTATTTTCATTTGTTTCTGCAATAGTGTTTCCACCATCAGTTTTTAATGTTAGATAATGATAACCAGGTGTCCAACCAGTATAATTAAAACTTAATAGCACAGATGTGTTACCACATTTTCCACCAGCAACAGCCTGTGATACAACAGAATCAAGTAATACAGCATTACTGTAATTATTGTCAGTTTCGTAAATGTACATTTTAGATGTAGGAGCTTGTGTACAAGTGGAATTGTAATTCCTTATAGTAAATGAGGTACCACTTGTTTGCTGAAATTGTGTTAAGAACAAATCAGGCAGGTCTGTTTCAACATAAATTAAATTACTACCATTACTCACAACCCTTGTATTTGCTGCATTGTAATAACTGTGTGTGTAAGATAATGTATGATTTCCAGCTGTTAATGTAATAGCATTATTATAAGTTACAGATTGATTAATTTGTAAAGAATCTATAACATACGTATATAGCAAAACACTATCAGAAAACACTTTAATAGTATCTCTATAAGAGGTAGCTGTGCCATTATTCACAATATTAATAGCATAGTTAAATGTAGCTGCATTTACCAGACAACAAGGTGTGCCACTTGTGCTATAAAATGATGGTTCATAATTTCCACTATTTCCACCCGCTCCTGACGACCCACAACTTACACCACAGGCAATACTAGTATTATTGGTAGTAGAATTTCCTGTTAAAGTAAAGTCAGTTACTTCTACACTATAAGTATGGCTACCACAAGGTTTGGAAATAAACAAACTATAATAGCCTCCACTAATGGTATAGGTTGTACCACTAGCAACACCATCAATATACACAGTAACTAATGCACCTAAAACGGGAGGAGTTCCTGCTAAATTTAATCCACTATAATTTGCATATCCACTTACAACAACTCCATCTGGACAATTTTGAGCATTCCCGTTTGCACTTACTAAAATTGCACCAGGAATACTGAATGCACCAACAATAATTGGGCGGATTGCATAATTATTTAAAGCATTCGTTTCACCTAAATTATTAGCACTATCAACCCAAACTTTTATTGGATAAAAACCTTCTGATGTATAAACAAAATTCATACTTACAACAGCAGTACTATTTGCACCAATAAATGGCAATATTGTTTGATTATAATAAACACTATCAGTGTAGAACTTAATGTTTACACCACTTGCACTATATGGTGTATTATTATGCACTGTTGCAAAAACAGTGAAAGTTTGCCCAACTGCTGGGTGTGCCACACTAAAAGAAATATCGCTTGCGTAAATGCTTAAATCAAGTGTTTGATCACTTACTACTGGCCCATTATTGTGATTAATATTTACAGTATTTGCAGGATTACCAAGTGCATCATTTGCAAAAAACCTATAACCGTAGTTATTACCAATTTGTAATGTAGTTGTATATGTATATTCTTCGCCATTAACCCAATCGCTTGTTGCATTTACCTTATTCATTGTAAATGTTCCTTCATTTGCATCAATATAATCACCATCTCCATTTGCATCAATTCCAACTTTTGGATAACCTGCCTGTGGTGGTGTACCTGTTCCACTTTTATATACAATTCTATACGTATAATCACCAGCTTGTCCAACAGTAGGATTTACACCAGTACTACCATTGAATGGATTAGCATTTGCAAAAATTAATGTTGGCGGAGGATTTTCTATATATCCACTTCCTGAGACATTAGCTACTAATGCACTTAAATTATTAATAGAAGAATTAACAGTAATAACAGCATTTGATGTAGCAACACTCGTTGGCTTATACTTAACAAATAAAGTTGTACTTGCACCTACTGCTATTGAATTACTTGATGCAGTTGCAGTAAATTTATTATTGTTTGAAACCAAACTTGCTACATTTATTGCAATATTTCCTGTGTTTGTAATTGTAAAACTCTGTGTAGATGAATCTCCAACTCTCACATTTCCAAAACTGTTACTTATTGGAGTTAGAACCCAAGCTGGTGCAGCATTTACACCTCTGCCTTGTAGGGTAATTGTAAAGTTGCCTAATGATGTACTAATAGTTAAGGTTCTTGTATAAAATAATGTTGCTGTTGGTGTAAATGAAATAGGAATAATAACGCTACTACCAACATTAATTGTTTGAGATGTAATATTACCACTGTAAGGGCTTGGGGCAATGATACTGTTTAATGTAATAGCCAATGTGCCATTATTTGTAACAATAATATTTGTGTTTGCAGTAGTGTTAACTACTACATTTCCAAAATTGTAATTATTAGTATTTACAGATAATGATGAGAAATTTACTGCAACACTTACCAAGTCTTGTGCAGTACAGCCATTAGCTGCTGTGCCGGTAACAATGTAATTTGTATTTGATGATGGTGCAACTGTAATGGTAGCAGTTGTATCAGCAGTATTCCCTGTATTCCAAACATAGCTTGCAGCTCCAGTTGCTGTTAAAGTAGTACTACTACCTAACAATATTGATTGGTTAGCCCCAGCATCAACATTTGGCAAAGCTTTAGTAACAACTGTTATTTGTGCTGTTGTTACACATATTTGATTACTTGTAACAGTATATGTAATGGTATTTGCAGGACTTGCAGTTACGCTTGCTCCACTTGTACTACTCAATGCTGTTGATGGACTCCATGTATAATTACCTCCACCGTTTGCTGAAAGTATTGTAGCATTTGTTGCACAAACAGGATTTACACTTGCCGTTACACCAATATTTGGTTTAACCTGAATGGTTATATTAATTGTTCTATATACACTATCACAACCTTGATAACTATACAATGTGTCATACAATACTGTTGATGATGTATATTTAATTGTATTAAACAAAGCACTATCACAACCACTTATATCAATTGCCTGAGTATAAGGGCTTACATAAGTTACATTAATATTAACAACATTGTAAATACTATCGCAGCCATAAATATTCTTTATTGTATCTCTCAAAACAGTAGAAGCCGCATAGCTGTTGCTATTATAAATAACATTATTACATCCATTAATATTTGTTGCATTTGTTGTTACAGATTGATGATGTATACCAATATTAATTGTTCTATATACACTATCACAACCTTGATAGCTGTGTAATGTGTCGTGCAATGTTGTACTACTAGAGTATGTTACAGCATTGTAAGTATAACTATTGCAACCATTATATTTGATAGTTTGAATTACAGGATTTACAGTTGTAATATTTATGGCTACAATATTGTAAATGCTATCACAACCTAAACTACTTTTAATGGTATCGTTTACTGTTGTTGAGCTTGTGTAATTAACTGCATTGTATGTAACAGTATTACAGCCATTCAAACTAATGTTCACAGTTGATGGATGAATTACAATAATCGTTACATTTTTATATATACTATCGCAACCGCTAATACTATGTAAAGTATCTATGAAGAAAGCGGAATTATTGTAGGCAATAGATTTGTATGTGTAGCTTCCACAACCTAGTAATGATACATTATGTGTAACAGGATTAATAATGGTTATGTAAGAATGCATATAAATACTATCGCAACCACTAACAGCTTTTAATGTATCTTTTACCAGCGTATTTGATGTGTAGTTATTACTATGAAATACGATACTTCCACATCCATAAACTATATTATTTTGAACTGTTGGTGTAATATCATAGACTGTAATAATTATTCTTCGGTAAATATTATCACAACCAGCAATTGTTTTTACAGTATCTGTAAATGCAGTAGAATTTGTATAGGTAACATTGTTATACAAAACACTATTGCAGCCACTAACCCTTACTGTATCATATGTTACAGCACTTGTATAAACTGTAATGCTTACATTTTTATAAATACTATCACAACCTTGATAAGTTTTTATTGTATCAATAAATGCTGTATTGGCAGAATATGTGTTGCCATTGTATGTTGCAGTAAAACATCCAAACACATCAATATTTTCAGTAGTAATTGTCGGATAAATTGTTACAACTTTATTGCTGCTAACCGTTGGTGTATTAACACAAGTAGCATTGCTTGTAAGCAAGCACCAAACACTATCGCCATTAGCTAAAGCACCATTGTTATAGATATATGTATTTGCTCCAACATTATTACCATTAAGT
The DNA here is from genome assembly GCA_049241265.1 of Chitinophagaceae bacterium. Taxonomy (GTDB): domain Bacteria; phylum Bacteroidota; class Bacteroidia; order Chitinophagales; family Chitinophagaceae; genus CAIVPM01. Next base: position 19,435 of record JBMLRA010000214.1, on the reverse strand, counting down.
TTCCATTGATATTGTGGATTACTGCCTCCATTTATTACAGATGCTGTAAAAATTACTGAAGTAACATCACAAACATTTGGCAATGTTTTGGTAATTGTAGCAGTTGGCACAATTGCAACAGCACAGTTGCTTAAAATATATTCTGTACTTTGTCCAGTAACTTCTAAGCTATTGTTACTAGTGTTTAAATTAGCATTGCTATTAACCCATGTTGTTACACTATTGTCTTCTCTTTTAAATAAACCTAATTCATTTGGAATAATACCAGTAATAAATGGGTTAGCACTATAGTAATAATTTGCTGTATAATTTGGATTGGAAATATTTGCTGTAAATACACCAAAATATCTATCATTATTTAATGCTATCCCTCCCAAACCTAAGTTAGAGCTAGGTTTATTATTAACAGCATAAATTTGCAATCCAGCTTCATTATTGTAAGAACCGGATATTAAGCTAATATTGATGCTATCTGTATTACTTAAACTAAGTAGCTTACTTGGCAACCCACTTGTAACATATGTGTAAGCACTTGTATCTCCAATTGGTGCACCACTTAAAACTTTAGCAGGACTATTAATCAATAAAGCGTGGTTTAAGCTATCTGTTAAATCATAAACATAATTTGCAGCTACTTCATCACAATTCAAGTAGCTCATTAAGTTACCAACGATAGCATCATTAAGTGCTAATTTGCTGCACATCTTGTCTCTCAATTGTGTTTGAGTTAGTGCTGTATTCCAAATTTTAACTTCATCAATTTTACCTGCAAATAAAGCACCACCACCACTCCTTGCTCCAATTGTTACTGGACTTGTGTTGTTACCAATTACACCTGAATAATTTGCTGTTGCAACTAATACTCCATTTTGATAAATCCTCATTTGAGAGCCATTGTAAGTAGCTGCAACATGTGTCCATTGATTCAATGAAATTCCCCCACCATTCAATGCCCTTTGAGTACCATTAATAAATAATTCAAACTGGATAGTTCCATCATTCTTTAAATCTAATTCATAAGCACTCCCTGCATTATTTTTTGCAACTATAGATGGGTACGTAGTATTAAATGCAGTAGGATAAACCCACGCCTCAAGTGTTATTTGATTAGAACAATTTAAATTTTGATTATGTGGAATTGAAGCATACTGATTGCTTCCATTTAAACTCAAGCAATAACCGCTACCAGCTTTTTTAATAGTGTGATAAAATTGAATATTGTTTGTTAAACTCCAGCTACCATTGGCATCCATTGCCCTAACATATAATGTATGACTACCTTCAGTTAAAGAATTGGGTTTGATAAAGTTGTAGGTTTGATTATTGATATCTAGAGCTTCTGTTACAGGAATAACACTAGCATTTCCAAATCCAGGATCTGTATCAATAAAATATTCAACACGTGAAATGTTTGCAAGTACTGATGAACCTAATTTAAAAAATGTTTGCCTGTTTGTTAAACTCCACCCACCATTAGCATCTTTGGTTCTAAAATTAAACGAATGAAATCCGTTTGAAACATTAGTTAAATCAATAGTTTCAACCTCATCTACTAAGTTGGTGGTTGGAGTAAAAATTATAGGATTTGCATTATTAAAACCGGGGTCATTATCAAAAAAGTATTCTGCTGAAACTAGATTTGGTACTGTTGTATTGGCACCTGTTTTAAAAATAGACTGTGTATTAGTTAAACTCCAGTTTCCATTTTCATTTTTGCTACGAATAAAAAAACTATGAAAGCCCACACTCACATTGCTTAAATCAATTGCTAAAATCTGATCAGCTAAATCTGTAGCAGAAGATAAGGTAATGCTTGTACCTTTTCCAAAACCAGGATCTGTATCAAAGAAATATTCTGTTTCAACAATATTAGGCAATGCAGTATTTGAACCTGTTTTAAAAATAGATTGGGTATTGGTTATACTCCAAGTTCCATTTTCATCTTGAGTTCTTACAAAAAAACTATGAAAGCCAACACTCACAGCACTTAAGTCAATAGCAACAATTGCATCAGCAATATTATTGTTGTTGCTAAGGTTTATGGATGTTGCTTTTCCAAAACCTGGATCTGTATCAAAAAAGTACTCTGCTTTAACAATGGAGGCATTACTTGTAGAGCCTAGACTAGCTCTAAATATTGGTTTATAGTTTGTAACACTCCATTTACCACTATCATCCATGGTACGTAGAAAAAATCGGTGAAATCCATTACTTAAATTTGATAAATCAATTGAATATAACTGGTCTGCTATATCTGTGCTAGGTGTAATGGGTATGTTTATACCATTTCCAAAACCAGGGTCTGTATCAAAAAAATATTCAACTTTTGAAATATTAGTTTGAGCAAGAATGGTGTTAATACAAAGCAAATACAATAATACAAGCAATCTGACTGCTTTTTTGTATGTGCCAAAATTGTTTTGCATTTTATTAGGTTTAGTTTATAAATTGTAAATCGTTAGTTGTCAATGATAAAAAATGGAGTATAGATTTTTTTAGAAACCCTATTTACTATTTACCACTAACTATAACAACTAGTTATTACTCCTTGTACTAAACTTAATGTTCATGGTATTTCCAGCTGGTGTACTCGGTACTTCTAATTTGTATATTGAAGGAATAGGGGGAGTAACAGCTAACTTAAATGGAGTAGAACCTCCAAAAGCTCCACAATCAATACCACCTGAACCTGCACCAATTGCAGGACTTCCTGATTTTAAAACGTAAGCATTATCTGCACCACCATAACCCACTGCCCTATTTACAAACACATTAGTCATATTAACACTATTTTGATTTCCATTACCAGCAGGCAACCCTGTGTTAGAATTTAAGTTATTTCTAACTAAACAAGAACCAAAACTGCCTTGCACACCATAGTTATATATATTGTTTTCTACAGTACAATTGTACAAAGTAGAACTAGCGTTTTGCGTCCAATTTGCGTGTATTATATTATTGGCTATTGTTCCATCACAATCACTAGTACAACCAACTCCATTACTAATAATATTATTAACAATAACTATATTATTACTGTTACTTGAAAAATAAATGTTATTTACATAGCTGTTTTTAATAATGATATTATCAGCATTACTAATGTTAATATTTCCAGCGTATCCACAACAAAAATGAGCACCACCAGTATAATTAGTTACACAGCTTTGTAAAAGTAAGTTGCCAACATTATTGCTTATATTCACATCTCCAGAGAATTTAACCATTATAACACTTCCATTAGCACCAGTATTTGCAATAGTTAATGTACTTAAATAACCACTATTCGATGAAGCCTGAAACCCGGGATTTTCAGTTATATATGCTCCAGAGCTAACCAAAACCAATCTCTTTGTCATAGTTAAATTTCCATAGCTAGTTCCACTTGGTTCTAAATGTATTGTGTCACCTGCACTTGCTGCATCATGTGCAGCTTGTACTGTTGTGTAATCAGCAGTTATACCACTATTGTTATTTACTCTCCAAATTTTTGCGTTTGCTATTGTAGTTGTTAATACTAAAATTGCTAAAAGGGTATTAATCTTTTTCATAACTATTTTTTAAATGTTTGGTGTTTTATTTATTGTAGCAAACAGACAAAATAAAGTGCTTACAAAAAATACCCTGTTAAGGGTATTTTGTATAACTTAGTTTTGTAAACACAAACTAATTTATGTTTTTAAGTATCAAAAAAAAGTGCCTGTCCTTACTTCTTTTAACTGTTACCTCACTATCTGCACAAAACCTTGTTATAGATAGTTTAGAGAAATTGGTTCCAATTCAAAAAGATACATTACTTGCAACTACATATAATGAACTTACGTGGCAATACAGAAATGTAAATAGAGACAAAGCCATTGAATATGGTAACAAGGCAATACAATTAGCCACAAAATTGAACTATAGTAAATCTATAGCCCAAGCTTACAACGATTTAGGAATAATATACTTTGATAAAGAAAACTATGATACGGCTATTCATTTATATGAAAAAGCCATTGAAATTAGGAGAAAATTAAAAGACGATTTAGGCATAGCAAAACTGTATAATAAAATTGGAATCATTTATCAAAAACAAGGTGTATTTGATAAGGCATTAAAATGCCAATTTGAATCTTTAACACTTTTCGAAAAAGAAAAAAATGACTTTGGTACATCCTACGCACTTAACAACATTGGCATACTTAACCAAAATCTTGGTGCTTTTGATAAAGCTATTGAGTACCATAAAAAATCATTAGCCATAAAAAAAAAGATTAACGATAAATTAGGTGCAGCTGGTTCGTTAGTGAATATTGGTAATATCTATTTTTTAAATAATGAATTTAACCAAGCTGAGAATAATTTTATTGATGGAATTATTATTTGTAGAGAGTTAAAAAATGAAGAATATCTATCTAATGCCTTAAATAACATTGGTAAATTATATATAAAAACAAAAAAATATAGCAAAGCTATAGATGCAGTTAGTGAGTCTTTGGTAATAAGACAAAAGCTTGAAGACAGTAAAGGTATCGCAAGCTGTTACAATAACTTGGGGGACATTTACACACAACAAAAAAAATATTCCTCAGCTGATTCTTCATACACCAAAGGTTTAAGTATTGCTAAAAAGGCTGTTAATTGTTTGCCCGAATTAAATAGCCTTTATTTATCATACTCGAATCTGCTTGAACTACAAGGCAATACTGCAAAAGCTTTTGAATACTATAAATTATTTTCCACTACTAAAGATTCACTATACACAAACAACGTAACTGAAACCTTTGTTCAGTTAGAAACTAAATACAAAACACTTCAAAAAGAGCAGCAAATTCAGCAGCAAAAATTTGAATTAGTTAAAAAAGATTTTTGGCTTATTGGTGCTGTAGGCTTTGTTTTACTGGCATCATTAGTGGTGTATTTACTATATCGAAAAAACAAGCACAAACAAGAAGTTAATCTGCATCAAGAAATAATACACCAACAAGAACTTGCAACTAAAGCAGTGCTTGAAGCAGAGGAAAATGAAAGAAAAAGAATTGCTGTTGACTTGCATGATAGTATTGGACAAACAATGAGTGCAGCTAAAATGAATTTAAGTGCTTTACAAAATGAAATTACTAGCCTTACACCATCTCAACAAAATGCCTTAGAAAATGTCATTAATCTAGTTGATAACAGCTGCAAAGAGGTTAGAAATGTAAGTCATAATATGATGCCAAATGCTTTATTAAAAAATGGACTTGCAAATGCAATAAGAGAATTTATAAGTCAAATAGACAACCGTATTTTAAAAGTTGATTTATATATTGAAGGCTTAAACGAAAAACTTGAAAACAATATTGAAAGTATTTTGTATAGAGTAATACAAGAATGTGTCAATAATGTAATAAAACACAGTGGTGGCAACCATTTAGACATTTCACTTATTAAAGATAATGATGGCTTAAGTGTAACAATAGAAGATAATGGCAAGGGATTTAATACCAATAATAAAACTAATTTTGAAGGAATTGGATTGAAAAATATTCAAAGTAGAATTGACTTTTTAAAAGGTACTGTTGAATGGCAATCTCAAGTTAATAAAGGAACATTAGTTGCCATACATTTGCCAACAAATTAAAAACTTAGCAGCATTTTATGCAAAATCAACATCCAATTAATGTTGCAATTGTAGACGACCACCAAATAGTAATTGATGGCTATAGAGCATTACTAAAAGGTTTAAAAAATATAAAAATCATATACGCAACAACATCTCCAACGCAACTATTAGCTGATATAACTAACTTAAAAATTGATGTGCTTATTACAGATTGTATGATGCCAGAAATGAATGGTTTAGAACTATCAAAAAAAATAAAAAAGCAATATCCATTCATAAAAATTCTAGCACTAAGTATGAGTGGGAAAGGAGACTTGGTAAATGATATGATTAATGATGCTGATATTAGTGGATATGTTATGAAGAATATTGGACAAAAAGAATTAATTGATGCCATTGAAAAAATTGCTTCTGGGGGAAATTATTTTGCAGATGAAATATTAAATGAGCTTGCGAAAATCAATACAATAAAAAAAGAAAATGATGAAATTCATTTAACAGCTAGAGAAATAGAAATCATTCAATTGATGGAGAAAGAGTTTAGTAATAAAACAATTGCAGAAAAATTGTTTATTAGTGAAAGAACTGTGGAAACACATAGAAAAAATATATTTAGAAAAACCAATACCAATAGTCTTTTGGGGCTTATAAAATATGCTTACCAACACAAACTAATATCTGATATAAGCTAGAATATTGAACCTGATATTACAACTTACATCCTATCAAATCCAACTTCTAACTTTTGCAATTGCAGCAGTGCGTGATGCAACATCTAACTTTAAATATATATTACTAATATGCGTTTTAATAGTGTTTACAGATACAAATAAATTATCTGCCATTTGCATATTTGTTTTGCCTTCATATATTGCTACTAAAACATCAAATTCCCGTTCGCTTATTTGTGATAGAATATGCTTATTTATATTAACTAAAGATAGAGTTGGTTTATTGGCATCTCGCATCGAAAAATTATAGAGTGCAATTTCTAATCCTGCAAGCAAATCCCGCTCTTCAAATGGCTTAACAATATAACCAGCTGGTTGTGTTTTTTTTGCTCTATCTAATGTTCCTTTATCGGCGTGTGATGTTAAAAAAATTATAGGCAAACGATATTGTTCATTAATGATATTGGCTACATCAATTCCATCTTTTTCATCGTTTAAATTAATATCTAGCAATACCGCTTCTGGCGTATTTATTTTTAATTGATGTATAGCATCTGAATAATTACTAGCTATTGCACTAACAGCAAAATCAATATTATTAAGCGTTTGCTCAATATCCATTGCAATTAATGGTTCATCTTCTACAACCAAAATTCTAATTTCATTCATATGTTTAGTTTATTAGATTTAGTAATATTAAAAGTTGCCAACTATTAATAACTGTCATTTTCACTTACCAAATTACACTAACTTGTATTTACTAATTAGCAATTCTATATTAGTTCCATTATCGTTTTTTATTTCCATCGTTGCATTTAGTTTTTGTAAAAAAGATTGAATCAATTTATAACCCATTGATGCCGATTTTAGCAAGTTCTTATCTTTTGGGATACCCACACCATTGTCTTTTACCCTAAGCAGTAGTTTATTATTTTGTTGTACCAAATCAATTTCTAATAAGCCGTTTTCTTTTCCTTCAAAAGCATATTTTAGTGCATTACTAATAAGTTCATTTAATATTAAACCCAATGGAATTACTGTATCTACATCCATTTCAAGTTTTTCAATATTTGTTTGTAGCGTTATTTTATTGGGCTGAATATTGTATGATGCAAATAATCCTTCTGTTAATTTTTCAATGTATTCTTTTAAATCTACTCCCATCAAATTATCATCTCTATATAAATTTTGATGAATAAGTGCCATACTTTTTACTCTATTTCTACCTTCATTCAATGCTAATAAAGCCTTTTCATCACTAATGTTTTTGCTTTGTAAATTCAATAAACTGCTTATTACTTGCAAATTATTTTTTACACGATGATGTATTTCTTTTAACAATATTTCTTTCTCTTTTAAAGAATGTGTAATAATGTTATTTTTTTCTTCCAATTGATTACTTGTACGTTTTTTATTTCTATATAAATAAAGGCTACCAATGGCAATAATTGAAATAAATATTAGCCCTAAAGTATTAAATAAAATTGTTTGTTTTTTTTCTCTAATCTGTAAATCTTTAAGTGCATTTTCTTTGTTAAGAATAGTTACTTGCTGCTGCTCTTGGTTTAGTTTTGCATTAGATAAAAGCAAAGATTGTTGCTTATCTTTTAAAGACAAATCTTTCAGTTCATTTTCTTTGTTTAACAAGCTTATAGATTGTTCATTTTGTTGATTTTTTAGTTGCGATAGTAACAAGGATTGTTGCTTTTCCTTAATTGATAAATCTTTCAACTGATTATCTTTATTCAATAATATAATCTCCTGTTCCTTTTCTTTTGTTTTATATTTAGCAGATAACTCATTTACATTTTTGGTGTTCGATTCTGTGTACATAGAATCGTAATATAATTTGTAAATTTTGTAATGTTCTAGTGCTAAGTTTTGTTGTTGTGTACCTTCATAAGCAGTAGATAAAAGTTTATTTACAATACCAGCATACTCTAATGGACTGCCATTGTACTTTAGTGTTTGAGCTTCTTTTAAAAATCCAATTCCGTCGCTATATTTTTTTATTCCAATATTGGCTTCTCCTAAACCTAGCACTAGCAAAGGATATTCTGAATCTTTTTTATTGTAAGATGTTGAGTTAATTCTATTGAATATATTCAAAGCTTCGTGATATTTTTTTAAATCATTTAAGCATAAACCCATATTAAGATTAATGATATACTCATTGTATAAATCATTCAACTTACCAGCAATTGCAAGTGCCTTATTGTAATAAACAAAAGCACTATCAATTTTTTTTTGATTTTTATAAAGTGCTGCTATATTTCTATTGGTAATTAACAGACCCTCATCATCTTTAGTTAGTTCTTGTATTTTAATAGACCTATGATAAAATTCTATGGCGTTATCAAAGTCGTTCATTTTTCTATAAATAATTGCAGTGCTGTTATAGCTGTCGGCTAACTCATTTTTAAGTTTTAATTCTTTTCTAACATCAATAGCTTTTAAATTATAAAACAAGCTACTATCCAGCATATTCCTATACTTGTAATTGATAGCAAATTCATTATATATTTTTCCTAAAAAATATAAATCGTTGCAGGCTTTGCTTGCAACAATTGCCTTTCTGTAATAAAGTTGAGATATTTTTAAATCGTCCTTTACATCGTAGCAAATAGCTAATGCTAGGTAAGCTACTTCTTTTAAATAATTATTATTTATATGTTCAGCAATATCCTTTGCTTGCAGCCCATAACTTATAGCAACTTCATTTTTTGTTTCGCATAAATCAATACTTAATTTGCTAAGTGATGCACTTTTAATGCTATCATTTTTTGTGGTTTCAATAATATTAAATTCTCGTTTTTCATCTTGACAATAACAATTATTAGCACTAAAAAAACAGCATAAAGCAATACTAATAGTTAATACATATTTTTTTACAATTAGTAAGCTCATATCAGGCATTTGACGCTGAAAATTGAGCTTTTTTTTTCTTACTACAAAATTTTACTTAACAAGTTATCGCTTCTACACAAGTCGCTCATCCTTTAGTATGATTTTGCAATAAAGGAATTCAATTCATACTTTAGGGTGAACGCAAGCCTATTTGATATATCGAGTTTTGTGCTAACAAATAAAACAAAATTTATGAAAAAAATTTTCACCCTTGCAATTTGTTATTTGATATACTTAACAAACTTTGCCCAAGCTCCTGGAACCATCACTACAGTTGAAAATGTTTATGGTGGAAGAATAAATGCTATTGTTGGTGGTAAAATTGGAACTACTGTTTTGTCTGATACTTTTAGAGTAATTGTTGCCACAGAAAGTGCCAATAGCATTTTTTATGCTACTGCTATTATGCCTACTTTAGGTGCGTCATCAATGGGTAGTTTTACAGTGCTACCTTCTGCCAATGCAACAGTAGGTTTTGGTAGTGCTATTTCTAAAATGGCTTTTCACCGAAAGTCAGAAACCATTTTCTTTATTGCTAATGGCAATGTATATGCAACTACAATAACTGCAACTGCAGCCACACAAGTTACTACAACTGGTGGCTACATAGATATTGCAGTAGACGACAACAGTTTTTTTGCATTAACTGCAACTGGTACTAGCAATACTATTTATTATTCTACAATAAATAATACAACTGGTGCATTAACAGCAGTCAGCAATACAAATATTGCAGGAAACTCGTACAGCAACATTATTATTGGTAAAAACGATAAGTTGTATTTGTTTAGAAGCAGTACCGACCCACAATCAATTTGCTTTAATGGCAATATTTCTACAGGCATTACAACTGGTATTTATACTACAGATGCAATGGCAAGTTTAAGCAGTTCTTATTCTTGGAATGCAATGGGTGTTTACACAGATGGCACTGTGTTTATAGGGGGTACAAATGGTGGCACAAATCCATATAAATATGTAGCCAATGCTGCAAGTTTTGGTGCAGCTTACACCACGGTTGCTACTAACATTTCTGGTACAAGTGGTTCTAATATTGAGTTTAGAGATGGACTGTTTGCAAATTACTATGTTTACTTTGGAAGTGCATATAGCAATGCTAAAGGTGCAGCTGCTACTTGGAACAACTTTGGAAACACATCTTTTGAAACACATTCTAACGATGGATATGTAAGATTTTTTCAAGAAAATATTGCATCTGGTGGCATACTGCTTTTAACTACTGATGCAGGTTTGGGCTGGACAAAAAATAGTGGTGCTACCATTACAGATATTAATAATGGCATACTTGCAACTCAAGTAGAAGATTTTGATATGAACAGCACCAAAACCTTTGGCTGGCTTGCAGCAAAAGATGGTATTCGTTATGTAAACAATTACAATACAACTGCTAAAGCTTGGACAACTGCTTTTTGGCCTAGTGGCGATGGTTCGCCATATTATAGTGCAGAAATGGTGGGCAACGATTCTAATAAAGCTTATGTTGGCAATGTCAGAATATATAAAACCACTAATAAAGGTACTAGCTGGAGCCAAGTATTTACACCAGAAAATGCACCTTATAATTTTCCACAAGTTGGAGTAAGGGCTGAAGCTATTGCGGTTAGCGATTCATTAAACAATATAGTAATGGCTGGTTTTTATAATCAAAATAGTGGGCAATATGGTGGTGTTTTTTATTCAATGGATAGTGGTAGTTCTTGGACTCAATTACTAATTAATGCAAGTGTTTTTGGGCAAGATGTAAATGTAAATGATATAGAAATGACTACAGATAGTGGTAAAATAGTTGCCTATATTGGTGTAGACTATATTAACTCATCTGTTCGTGGAATGTACAAAGCACAATGGAATGGAGCTAGTTGGTCTGTACAAAGAGAAGAAATTTATAGTGCCGCAACATCTCTATTTAGCATTAATGATATAGTTGTTGCAAATAAAGATACTATTGTAGCTGTGGGTAGTTTTTACAATGCAGTATTGGGGCATAGTTATCCAATTTCATTTAGCATCAGCCGCTCTGTTGCCAATATTTGGAGAAGCACTGTTAATGATACAGCACGCCAAAATGCTTACACAGCTTGTGCTTGGAACAAAGACACTTTATTTTATGCTTACCAAGAAAAAATATATTACGACATTATTAGTTTCAATGCAACTTCTACAAGTAGAATTGGTGAGGCTTTGTACAGCACAGTTGATAATGGCACAGAAATTAATGTAATGTATTATGATGAATTGTTAGTTGGCTCTACTACAGGTTTTAGAAGCATGAGGGGTGCAACAAAAATTTATACAGCACCAATAAACCCAACAATTAGCATTGCTGCTAGCCAAACAAATATTTGTCCAAACACTAGTGTTACATTTACTGCAACAGTTACCAACCCTAGCGAAACACCATTTTACCAATGGAAAGTAAATGGCAATGTAATGGGTGCAAATAGCACTACATTTACAACAAACACTTTGCCCAATAATGCTACTATTACCTGTTCTATCACTACAACATTGGGTACAGTTACAAGCAATACTATTACCATAAATGTTTATGGAATGCCAGCAGTATCTCCAATTACAGGCAATTTGGTTAGTTGCAAATTTGGCGAGGGTAATTTTTTATTCAATAACACTGCTAATGGTGTTTGGAGTAGCAGCAATAACAGTATTGCATCTATAGCTAAAAATGGAAAGATTACAGCAAAGTCCAATGGTGTTGTTACTATCAGCTATACTGTTACAAACTCAAATGGCTGTAGCAATAAAATGATGACTAACTATAAAGTTGCTACAGTTTCAATACCTGCTAGCATTTCGGGTGCATCAAGTGTTTGTGTGGGAAAACAAGTTACTTTAACATCTGCAACTGCTGGTGGTATATGGACAAGTGTTTCAGGCAGAGCAACTATCAATAAGAGTGGAGTTGCAACTGGCACAAGTGCTGGCTATGCTAATATTGTTTATACAGTTTCAAATACTGATGGATGCAGTAATTATACAAATTATACACTTGTTGTAAATGCAATTCCCGATGTACCTAAAATAATTTACACAGCTGGTACAACTAATCCTCAAAATGGTGCACCCACAGGAGGTTTTTGTGTTGGAAAAACATTTGTAGTTGCTGGTGTTCCTGCAAGTGGATTATGGAGTGCTAATGGTTGTATAAGTGTGCTATCCAATGGCACAGCAACCATAAACACTACTGGTGCAGGAAGTTTAACTTACAATTATACAAATGCAAATGGATGCAGTAATAGTAGAACAATGATTGGAACTGGTTACAATTGTTTAGGTAGTAAAGGAGTTAATAATGAGGAGTTGAAAGTTGATAACTTAGATTTCAAAATGTATCCAAATCCTGCTAGCTCAATTGTAAATATTCAACTTGATAGAATGTCTGCTTTTGGGAATATTATTATTACAGATATGCTGGGTAAACAAATTAAAAATCAAAATTTAACAATAGGTAGTAATACAATAGATATATCTAATTTAACTAAAGGTTTTTACTTGGTATCAATGCTTGTAAATGGACAGGTTCAGACAAAAAAGCTAATTGTAGAGTAATTTTAGTACATAGATTGAGTGAGCGAAGTTTGTTTTGTGTTATAAGATGAGGGGTTCCTATAATACTAACTTTCTAAGCTCACTTTTTTATTGAATATTTAGTTAGATAGATAGTGTTTAATATTTTTTCACTTCATTTTTCCACATTATATACTTTAATAGACAAAACTTCTACATTGCACAAATCGAAGATTGTATTACTAAATCATAAATAAGAATGGCTCAAGCAAATTATACTGAGGATGACATTAAAAGTTTAGACTGGAAAGAACACATTCGTTTACGTCCAGGAATGTACATTGGTAAATTAGGTGATGGTAGTGCTGCAGATGATGGTATTTATGTTTTAATTAAAGAAGTCATAGACAATTGTATTGATGAACATACAATGGGCTATGGTAGGCACATAGATTTAACACTTTCTCAAAAAACGGTCACTATTAGAGATTATGGACGTGGTATTCCTTTGGGTAAAGTAGTTGATGTGGTAAGCAAAATAAATACTGGTGCAAAATATGATAGTAAAGCATTTCAAAAAAGTGTTGGATTAAATGGTGTAGGAACCAAGGCTGTAAATGCTTTGAGCAGTTATTTTAAAGTAGAAAGTTTTAGAGAAGGCAAAGCAAAAGTTGCAGAATTTGAACGAGGAGTTCTAATAAAAGAGCATAAAGAAACTACAACAACAGAAGAAAATGGAACATTGGTAACTTTTATTCCTGATGAAACTATTTTTCACAACTACAAATTTTTACACGAGTATCTTGATAACCAATTTTGGAATTACTGTTATTTAAATGCAGGGCTTGTTATTAACTTTAACAGCAAGCGTTATGTAAGTAAAAATGGTTTGTTGGACTTACTTACACGCAAGACAAATGCAGATGAACTTCGTTATCCAATTATACATTTAAAAGGAGAAGACATTGAAATTGCAGTAAGCCATAACAATGATTATGGAGAAGATATTTTTTCATTTGTAAATGGTCAATATACTACACAAGGAGGAACACATCATCAAGCATTTAGAGAAGGATATGTAAAAGTGATTCGTGATTTTTATAAGAAGGATTATGATGTGGCAGATATACGCCAAAGCATTGTTGCTGCTGTATCTGTACGTGTTCAAGAGCCAGTATTTGAAAGCCAAACAAAAACAAAATTAGGTTCATCTGTTGTGTATGAAAATGGCCCTTCGATGAAGAAATTTATTGAAGATTTTTTGGCAAAGGAATTAGACAATTTTCTTCATAAGAATACCCAAGTTGCTGATGCTTTAAAACGAAGAATTGAGCAAAGCGAAAAAGAAAGAAAAGAATTAAGTGGTATTAGAAAACTGGCTAACGAACGTGCTAAAAAAGCCAACCTACATAACAAAAAATTAAGAGATTGCAGGGTTCATTTAAACGACGAACCACCTGTGAAAAATAGAGAGGAATTTTTAGCCAACCAGCAAAACAGTACCATATTTATTACTGAAGGAGATAGTGCAAGTGGTTCAATTACCAAAGCTAGAAACGTAAATACACAAGCTGTTTTTAGTTTGCGTGGTAAACCTTTAAATAGCTATGGAATGACAAAAAAGGTGGTGTATGAAAATGAAGAGTTTAATTTGTTGCAACACGCCCTTAACATAGAAAATGGGTTAGATGCACTTCGCTTTAAAAACATCGTAATAGCTACTGATGCTGACGTTGATGGTATGCACATACGTTTGTTATTGATGACTTTTTTCTTGCAGTTTTTCCCAGATTTAGTAAAACAAAACCATGTTTTTATTCTAGAAACGCCTCTATTTAGAGTAAGAAATAAACAACAAACTATTTATTGTTACGATGAAACAGAAAAACAAGCAGCTGTAAGCAAACTAGGTAATAAACCAGAAATAACTCGCTTTAAGGGTTTAGGAGAAATTAGCCCCGAAGAGTTTGAAAGATTTATTGCTGCAGATATGCGTTTACAACCTGTATTGCTTGAAGAAGGGCAACACATACAGCAATTACTAGAGTATTATATGGGTAAAAACACACCTCAGAGGCAGGAATTTATTATTAGTAATTTGAAGGTAGAACTGGATTTAGTGGAGAGTTAAAATGAAGAAAGTAATTAGTCAATAAGTTATTATTATGAAGAAAATATTTCTTTCAGCTATACTTTTTTTCACTTTTATTATATCTTTTTCTCAACACAATTATTTGTTGCAAGGTAATATTGACAAGCGTTCTGTCTTTTTTCGTATTACCCAAGAAGATGATTCAACAATTTATGCAAGGTATTTCAGCAACGATAATTTGCAGGATATTTTCCTTGACGGCAAGCCAAGTAAAAAGCATTTATCATTTACAAAATATGCTTACAGCTACACTCAGCAAAAAGACACTTTTTGTGAAAGTTTTACTTTAACCACAACAAATAATAAAAACTGGTTTGGAAATTGGACAAATGGGAAAACAAAATTGAAAGTATTTCTTAAACCTGTCAGTATAGACAAAATAAAACTAAAGCCAAAACGTGAATTCGACATAAATGTGGGACTAGATGAATATTATTCAAATATTAGAGAAAATAAAGTTCAACTTCACAAAGATTCTATTACAAAAATCAATCAACTCCTGCTGCAATGGTTTACAGAAAAAACAAGTGATGTCAAATTATTTAGAATTGTTGCAGGAATAGGTGATACGACTATATTAAACAAAATAAATAATACTTTACACGAGTTTCAAATGAATGAAGTTTTTGCATTTTATGATTGTCCAAATAATAGTAGAAAAAGAGGAAATTATAATGTGTGGATTGACAGTGTATATGTTACTGATAATTCCTTAGGACTTAAAATTCATAGTTATTACGATTGTGGTGGAGTGCATCCAAATAGTGCAGATTTAAGCTTTAATATTAATTTACATACAGGCTGTAAAATTGAAAAACTTACCGATATATTTAATTTTGACGACAGCAGTATTTTTTCCCAAATCAATTCATTAATAGAAATTGATACAACAGATAAATATGAAAATTATGGCTATTCTGATGGTGACACAACAGCAATTTGTATTGCATATTTAATGAAAACATTACATAGAACAGAAATGCAAAACGATGACAGTTTAAATGAAAATTGTAGGTTTAGTGATTATGATAGGTGGCGTTATTTCAATTTCCTTTTCAGGTATGATGGCGTTTATATAAGTCCAGAATTCCCTCACGTTATGCAATCTTGCAGCTATCCTGAATGGTCTGTAATACCATATAGCGTTTTAAAAAAATATCTTAGAAAAGAATCAAAATTCGTTTTATAACCCCTAATTTAGCTTTGCAACTAGCATAAACACAAATTCAAACTAATGAAAAAAAATACCCTATTTACGTTCTTTATGTTATTGAGTGCAATCAGTTTTGCTCAAAAAAATAATTACAAAATAGACACTTTAGTTTCAATATTAAAAAGTTCAAAAGACATTATTTTTAAGGATTCTATTGTAAATATTTTCAAAGAAACTGGGCTAAACAGCACTACCAAAGGCAATATTGATAATATGCCTATTAAACAAACCAATGTAAATGTTGTAGAAAAAATGCCTGTTGCTTCTGCAGATAAAAATATGGTTTACAATATGCCCATTTCAAATGGAAACTTTTCTTCATCTAAAATAGATAGAGCCGTCGATATCAAATTTAACAATAAAGACACCACATTCTTTAAACGCATTAAGCCATAGTATTGTTGCTTTAACACTTTAGACTCTCCGCTCTCCTACTTTATCCTTATTTTTGCCCATTACAACAAATAAATAAATGGCTAAGAAAGAGATATTACATTGTTCGTTTTGTGGCAAACCTAGAGAAGACGTTAAAATTTTGATTGCTGGTTTAGAAAGCCATATTTGCGAAAATTGTGTTGAACATGCACAAGAAATTGTAGAGCAAGAATTAGGGCTTTTAGGTGAAACAACCCCTTCTTCAAAAAAATCAAATTCAAATAAAAAATTAACTGTTCGCAAACCGAAAGAAATCAAAACATTTTTAGATCAATACATTATTGGTCAAGATGATGCAAAGAAAATTTTGGCTGTAGCTGTTTACAATCATTACAAAAGAATTGTACAAAAACCTAAAGCAAATGATGATGATGTTGAAATTGAAAAAAGCAACATTATTATGGTTGGCGAAACTGGAACAGGAAAAACACTTTTAGCAAAAACCATTGCAAAAATGTTGAATGTTCCATTTTGTATTGTAGATGCAACTGTGTTTACTGAAGCAGGTTATGTGGGTGAAGATGTTGAAAGTATGCTAACACGCTTGTTACAAAATTGTAACTACGATGTGGAAGCTGCACAACAAGGGATTGTTTTTATTGATGAAATTGATAAAATAGCAAGAAGACAAGATAATCCATCAATTACAAGAGATGTAAGTGGCGAAGGTGTGCAACAAGGTTTACTAAAAATGCTTGAAGGAACAGATGTTTTAGTGCCACCACAAGGTGGAAGAAAACACCCAGACCAAAAGATGATTCAAGTAAATACATCAAACATTTTATTTATTTGTGGTGGTGCATTTGATGGAATTAACCAAATAATTGCTCGTAGAATTAATACCAATGCTATTGGTTTCAATGTAAACAAAGAATTACAAAATTATCAACGTCAAAATCTATTGCAATTTGTAAATGCTCAAGACATTAAAGCATTTGGTATTATTCCTGAATTATTAGGTCGTTTACCAATTATTACTTACTTAAATCCTTTAGATGCCGAAACATTGAAAAGCATTTTAACCGAACCTAAAAATTCGCTTGTAAGGCAATATAAAAAATTGTTTGAATTAGAAAATATTGAGTTAGAAATTGAGACTAGTGTGCTTGATTTTATGGTAGAGAAAGCATTAGAATATAAATTGGGTGCAAGAGGTTTGCGTAGCATATTTGAAACCATTTTAACAGAGGCTATGTTTGAAATGCCTGGCACTGAAGCTACTTCTTTTAAACTAACTGAAGAATATGCAAGAAATATGTTTGAAAAAAGTAAAATGAGTATGCTGAAAGTAGCGTAAACATTTACGATTTATTGATTTTAGAATTACAACTTATTACAAGTAACCTTAACTCCTTTAAACTCAAAACTATGAACGAATTAATTGAACGCTTAGTAAAAGAAGCAGGCATTACACCAGAACAAGCTGCAAAAGCCATTGAAGCATTAAGTGGTTATGTAAAAGAGAAATTTCCAATGCTTGGTGGTGCCGTAGATAATTTATTTGGTGGTGGGCAAAATTAAATTGCTTTTTCTTTCAACATCATCAATTCCAACTTTTGCAATGCAATAACACTAACTGAATCAGTAATAACATTGCTTTCAACCATTTTAAAAACTTCCTTTAAAGGGAGTTTTTTTATTTGCAGATGTTCTGTTTCGTCAGGATTAGCTTGTTGTTGTATTAAATCTTTTGCAATAAAAACAATGCATAATTCATCACTAATTGAGTTTGATAAATGCGTTATAAATATTTGTTGCCAGTAGTTTGCAACTAAACCAGTTTCTTCAAGCAATTCTCTTTTAGCAGCATCTAAAGGCATTTCATCTAAAGGGCAACCACCTTCAGGAATTTCCCAGCTATATATATTCAATGGAAATCTATATTGACCAACAAGCCAAGTATTTTCTTGTTCATCAATAGGTATAATTCCTATAGCAATATTTTTAAAATGAACTTTTCCATATATCCCTTCACCCCCATTTGGATTAATTACATTGTAGTGGTGTAGGCTAATCCATTTGTTTTCATACACAATATTTTCATCAATTATTCTCCAATTATTTTCTTCCATTTTTATAATTTAAAAGCAAAGTAAACAGCAGCTAAAACAAACATAAAACTAATAGCATAATTAAATTTAAAAGGCTCATTTAAATACATTACAGCAAACACTGTAAATACTATAAGTGTAATTACTTCTTGCGTAATTTTTAATTGAAAAGCATTAAAACCATTTGCATAGCCTGCTCTATTTGCAGGAACCATTAAACAATATTCAAAAAAAGCAATACCCAACTAATTAATATTGCCTTCCACAATAGAACTCCCTTATATTTAAAATGTCCATACCAAGCAAAAAGTCATAAATACATTAGAGAGAACGAGTAACCCAATTGTTTTCATTAAAAATATTTTCCGCAAAATAAAACAAACTATCAAACTAAATTTTTAATGTTGCTCTTGAAATTGCCACGACTGATTGCCAGTTTAATTTAAAAAACTTAAAAAATGAAAAAGTATCAAGCAATCATCAAATTCACAATGGACGACCATTTTATGACACTCGTACCAGCACACAGAACTTATATCAATTATTTAATTAATAAAAATATTGTTGATATGTACGCAGTAAGTATGGAGTCTCAAACAGTTTGGATAACTATTAATGCTGGCAATAAAACCCAGGCAGATGAATACCTTTCAAAATCACCTTTATATAAATATTGGATTTATAATATTGAGGAATTATTTGTTTACGATAGTCAACAGTACAGATTGCCTCAGCTACAGTTAAATTAGTGTTTCTATTGGCTACAAAACAACTATTGTAAATTCAGATTTTGCTAGTGAAATATTTACAAGAATAATTTTCCCATTGTTGGTAAGCAAACAACAAACTTTACGTATTACCACCATTAAAACC
>JBMLRA010000213.1:0-10850 GCA_049241265.1 Chitinophagaceae bacterium | reverse complement strand
TGCAATATCCCAATTAGCTTTTCCTTGCTTATTTACAATGGTATTAATGCGGGGTGTTTCAATATCAATCGAGTAAATACTTATTTCACCACCAGTAACTGCACTCCACAAATTCATAGAGACATCAAGTTGTTTTGCACCCATTAGGCTATCACCCTCAAACTCGTTAATACCAACTATAGAAAGATTATTAATACCAACTGCTAACTTGGGAAAATGCCTGAAAACAGAAATATCAACATCTGTAAAGTCAACTTTCGCATTGATAGATTGATTTGCCTTTTCTTTTACCATTGCCAAAATTTTTCCTTTAAATAAATAAGGAATTGCAATGGCAGCAGCAACTAAAACTAATAATATTATACCTGTGATTTTAAGAATTTTCTTTACCATAAATCGAATTTGTATTGTAAAAATATGATTTGAAACGATGGCATAAAAGATTGATTTAGGAATTAACATTTTATTGTCATTTCAAAAATGTTTTAATTGAGCAATGAGTTTAACAACTTGAGCAAATACTGCTTACTTTCGAATTCATAAAAGAATTACAATGCTTACTAAAATCGATATCGAAAAATATTTTGTAGCAGAAAAACAGGAAAGTCTTTTGTTTTTAATTATTGGCATTATTGCTATTACTTGTTCAATTATATTGATTACCTTAAGCAAGACTAATTTTTGGAAAGGTATTGCTGTTCCTCTGATTCTAATAGGACTCATCCAAGTGATAGTTGGATATACTGTTTATAATAGATGTGATGCTGATAGAGCTAATAATGTTTATGCCTTTGATATGAATCCTCAATTACTGCAACAAAAAGAATTACCACGAATGGAAGTGGTAAATAAAAATTTTGTGCTGTACAGATATATAGAAATCAGCTTGGTTATTATTGGACTGTTCTTAATTGTCAAGTGTAGAAATAATGCTATTACTACTCAAAGTTGGGGAGGAACTGCATTTTGGTATGGCTTAGGAATTTCTCTTGTTGCACAATCTTTAATTATGTTAGGTGCAGATTATTTTGCAGAGAAAAGAGCTATTATTTATACAAAACAGTTAGTAGCATTTACAAAAAAATAGCCACAGACTTATCTATAAAACAAATCTGTGGCTTCCTAAAAATTATTTTACTGCTGCAATTCCTGGTAACTCTTTTCCTTCAAAATATTCAAGTAAAGCACCGCCACCTGTGCTTACATAACTCACTTTATCGTTATATCCAAATTGATTCACGGCAGCAACACTATCGCCACCACCTACTAAACTAAAAGCTCCTTTTTCAGTAGCCTCAGCAACAGCAGTTGCTATAGCTTTTGTACCATGTTGAAAATGACTCATTTCAAACACACCCATTGGCCCATTCCACAAAATAGTTTTACTTTGGTGTAACACATTTGTAAACTGTTGACAAGCCATAGTACCAATATCCAAGCCCATCCAACCATCTGGAATATTGTTTGAAGGAGCAGTAGATTTGTTAGCATCATTACTAAAATTATCTGCAATAACACTATCACTTGGCAAGTGAATATTCACACCTTTTGCTTCTGCTTTTGCTAGCAATTCAAGAGCCATATCAAGTCTATCATCTTCACATAAACTTTTACCAATATGTCCACCTTGAGCTTTCATAAAAGTATATGCCATTCCACCACCAATAATAATATCTGTAGCTCTGTTCAATAAATTTTCAATAATCAATATTTTGTCTGAAACTTTTGCTCCACCAATAATTGCAGTAAAAGGTTTGTCTGCTTTATGCATTACTTTTTCAGCAGCAGCAACTTCTGCATCCATTAATAAACCAAAGAATCTTTTTTCTTGTGCAAAGAATTGTGCAATAACAGCTGTAGATGCATGTGCTCTATGTGCAGTTCCAAAAGCGTCATTTACCCAAACATCGCCTAATGCTGAAAGCTTTTTTGCAAAAGTGGCATCACCTTTTTCTTCCTCTTTGTAAAACCTTAAATTTTCTAACAACAAAACTTCACCAGCCTGCAGGTGAGCTGCTTTTTGTATTGCTTCATCTCCAACACAATCATCTGCAAATTTTACTGTTGCCCCATTTAATAATTTGATGAGGTGATTTAAAATATGACGTAAAGAATATTTATCCTCTGGGCCTTCTTTTGGGCGTCCCAAATGGCTCATTAAAATAACACTTCCACCATCATTCAATACTTTTTGAATTGTAGGAACAGCAGCTGTCATTCTTGTATCATCAGTAATAGCAAGGGTTTGCTTATCTAGTGGAACATTAAAATCAACACGTATAAGTGCTTTTTGATTTGAAAAATTGTAGTTAGCAAAAGAAGTCATAGAGAATAATTTAATTGAAGCAAATATAAAAGCAATTTTGGCAACGATGGCGTTATGTAATTCTATTCTCACACAATTATCTGAATTAAAAATTGTACAATACATTTGAAATATGTATTTAGTAAAAACACCTTGGCTACTTAAAAAAATCTATTCTAAATGTGCTTGGAATATTGATACCAAGGAAAAAAAAATCTTTTTGACTTTTGATGATGGGCCACATCCAACAGCTACACCTTATGTTTTGGACTTATTAAAACAATACAATGCAAAAGCCACTTTTTTTTGTATTGGAAAAAATGTGGAGGAAAATAGAAACATTTATAACAGAATTATCGAAGAGGGACACACTGTTGGCAACCACACACAACATCATTTAAATGGCTGGAAAGTATCAGATGATGATTACATAAATGATATTAAACAAGCTGCTAACAATATTGATAGTAAATTATTTCGTCCACCGTATGGTAGAATTTCACACTTTCAAATTAAGTTATTGCAGCAAATGAATTTTAAAATAATCATGTGGGATGTATTAAGTGGAGATTTTGATATTAATTTATCGAAAGATAAGTGTGCAAATAATGTGTTACTAAATGCAAAAGAGGGCAGCATTATTGTATTTCACGATAGCCAGAAAGCCTGGGAAAGATTGCAATATACTTTACCCAAAGTGTTAGACTATTTTAGCAAAAATGGGTATCAGTTTGATAGAATATTACCCTAAACAAAAAGCGTTCAATAATAAATTGAACGCTTTTTGTTTTTAGTGTGTTTATTTAAAAACTAGTTTCGAAAAATATATTTTATTTAGGATTTGCAACTGTGGCACTACCAGTAGCTGGTGCATTTAAATCTAGCTCATTTTGAGGCACATCCCAATAATCCATATAACTGTAATTTAGTAAGCATGGCACTGCTTGAGCTGGGGTACCTACACCAAGGGCGTCTTGTGGTACATATACAATACCTCCTGCACGACCCCCACCTGATGTAACAGGTGCTGTAACACCCCATCTTCTCGCATCATAAAATGCTACTCCCTTTAAAAACAAACCAATTCTTCGCTCCCTTCTCAATTCTTCTTTAGCATCTGATAATGACAAACCTGTTCCAACAGTTGCTGGTAACGCAGCATTTTGGAATGTTCTAACTGCATCAATTTGTGCTAAACCAGCCTCAATTTGATTGGTATTTATTAAAGCCTCAGCAAGCATCAAAGCATTTTCCTCATAAGTACAAGCAAGTGGAGACAATCCTGAATTTGCAGAACCTGTTGCATACAACCCACCATCTTCAATAGGCTTTGCAGCCCATCTAGTTCCAAATTGATAACCTCTACTTCTGATATTTGCAAATGCACTTAAATCATAAGTAGGATCTACATTTGGAGGAGCTGGCAACTGCAAAATCCCTTTTGTAAATCTATCATCGCCTGTTTTAAATTCTTGCACTAATCTCTCACTTACAAAAGTCCATTGTGTATTAGGCCCTGTAAATGCAAAGGGATGCATCCAAGAATTACTTAAATCGTTATTACCATCTTTAGTCATACCAAAGTTAAAGATATTATCTGTTGGTTGCAATCCTGCATTGCACAAAGTGATAACATTATTCCAATCTGCAGTGGTCATAGTAGAAACCTTTTTATTTGCCAGCAAGTTTCTTGCTTTATATGTATTTATTTGGCGTTTCCACATATCTGGTGTTACAACATTTTCATTATCGTTAAACGACAATACTAATGCTTTCATCAATGTAGTGTAATCACCTGCAACACTTGCTGGTGCAATTTTATCAAGTGCAGTTACACAGTTATCAAATTGTTTATTCGCTTCAACAATAATGGCATCGTGATGAACAAAACTAGCATTTGTACCCCCTAATGGATCATTTGTAATAATACCTGCTAGATACAAAGAACCAATTCTTGAATATGCATATGCTTTCCACCAATAAGCCCAAGCTTGAAAAGTTGCTTTTTTGGTAGCATTGTCACCACCTGCATCATAGCTTATGCCTTTATCCAATGAAGCAAGCATTTGATTAGCTTGTTGAATAAAAAAGTAACATAATGTCCATTCGTACATAAATGCATTTCTGTCTCCCGCACCTATGCTATTGAATCCTTGCAAAGAAACTTGTTGGGTTACACCAAAAGGATTAGTGCTAACTGTTCCATTTGGTAATGTGATGTTATAAACTTGATTAACCCAACGAAAACCAAAGTTTCCGTATGGCAAAAACATTTCATCACCCATCAATGAATGATTAGTTAATGAAATATGCAAGATATTTGATACTCCTGAATTTGGAACATCAAAAAGTGTTCTACCTAAAATACCAGCACCATATGCTTTCATTCCACCTTCTGTTGCTAGAGAGCCAGACGGAGATGGATTGTTAGGATCAATTTGATTCAACTCCTTTTTACTACAACTTGTAATCATTAGTGTAGTAATTACTACAAGGTATAAGGTTATTTTTTTCATAATTTTTATTTTTAATAATTATTAAAGTCCAATTCTTAAGCTAACTTGGAAAGATTTTAAATTAGGAACACCAAAGTAATCTATTCCTTTTACAGCTCCTGCATATTTTCCTGATTCACCTGCTAAATTTCCTTGAGCATCAGCTGTTCCTGTTGCTTCAGGATCTAAACCAGAATAGTTTGTTATTGTAAACAAGTTTCTACCAGAAACTGTGAAACTTGAATTTTTCAAGAATTTAACCGAAGTTGGTATGTTATAAGTGATTGATAAGTCACGTAATCTAGCAAAGGAACCACTTTCAACAAACCAAGTAGTAGGCGATACACTATTATACAAACTATTGTAATAAGCAACATAAGCACCAGTTTTACCACCAATAGTTACTGGTTTATCAAAATCTGCAGATAATCTATCTCTGTATAACCATTGACGCGATGTATTATAGATTTTGTTTCCATAAATCCAATCAAGTTGGAATGAAACAGTCCACACTTTATTAATTGTAAATGTATTTGTAAATGATGCAGTAAACTTAGGGTAAGCACTGCCTGCATTTTTGGTATCGTCAGATGATGTCATCATCACTTTTTTACTTGCTGTATCTACAACCATACCATTCACTACTTCATATTTATTAGCATCTGCTGCTGCAATATAAGGAACTTTTGTATTGCCATTTAATTGGTCAATACTAGTTAAGGGAGACATATAATTGAACAAACCAATTTCTTCATTTTCTTTTACATTAAAGTAGCCGTCGCTACTAGGTAATCCACGATATAATTTAGTAACTGTTGCTTTTGTTGTACCTAGTCTTCCTGAAAAATTCCAGTCTAAATTTTTTGTTTGTAAAACAGTTGCATCAACACTAAAATCAATACCATTTGATGTTATAGCTGCTACATTATCTAATATACTAGCTGCACCTGTTGTGATTGCAAGTGGTGCTCTTCTAATTAAATCATCTGCTTTATGCGACCAAACTGTTAATGCTGTTGAGATTATTGGGAACCATTTTTTTGAGTTTGTTTTAAAAGTCAAATCAGTACCAATCTCTAATTCTTTTACAACTTGCAACCTCAACGCAGGATTGCTTAAAGCAGACTGATTTGAAATTGTTGACGTATTACCTAATTGTTGTACGCTCAAAGTTGTTTGTCTGTCATAAGGACCATCTGGTTGAATACCAGCACCTCCAAAGGCACCTCTTATTTTCCATTCTTGCAAACCCTTGATTTTAAATAATTCTGTTGGTCTAAAATAAAATGTACCACGACTAAAATTTTGTGCAGAGCCACCACCTTCACCAAATTTTGAAGAGTAATCAGACCTAAATCCTATTGAAATCCCCATCAAATCTTTATAGTCGAATGTTTGATTAAATAAGGTTCCAAAAGTTATAAATGTTGAATAATAATCGCCACTAGTTTTATTTGTAGCAACAGAAATATTATAAGGAGGAAAAGTTGGTAATACAGTACCTTGAGCAAAATAGCTAGTTGCTTTTGTTTTTCTGTAGTCGTAAGAAACCTGAGTAGTTGATTTTATTGGCAAGTTAATTTTAAAGTCTTTTTCAAAGTCAAATTTTAGTAATAATGTTGCCAAAGAATTTTGTCTTGTAACATTATCATAGTCATTGCGTAGAGAACCAGAAAGTGTTTGACCCCAATAAGATGTAGCTGCTTGTGCAGCACCAGATTGGTTTTTGTACATATTACTACCATCGGTAATATTAAGCTCTACTCCATACTTATAATCTAGCTCAACAAATCTGTTTACTTTGTAGTTCAAATTTAAATTTTCAATTAATCTAGTCCTTGTTGTATTTTTAATTCTCCACTCAGGCTCAGATAATGGATTTCTAGTTGTTTTATCCCCACCATTAGCACTAACAACTAAATTACCATTAGGGTCACGATGCATAAAATCAATATAAGGGAATGAGTTAAAAAGTGCAAACCTTCCTGAACTTGTTCCACCAATACTAGCGTCAGGATCTCCACTTAATAAATTATCTTCCGTAAAAATTGCTTGTAAATTATTTCTAAGTGTCAGTCCTTTTAGCAATTCAAATCCCACATTAGATCCTAGACTTGTTCTTTTATATGAATTAGATAAAACATTCCTTTCATCATAACGTGATAATGTAAAAGCGTAATCTGATTTTTCTCCACCCCCATTAACGTTTATTGAATTATTAGTTGTAATTGCATTTGAATATGCTTGCGATAAATGGTCGTAAACTTTTTCTTTATAAACTTTATTATTCAAAACAGAAGGATTTGCAGATGCATCCAAAAAATCAGGGTTGCCCCAAGCACCATTAGCATCAGCTACTATTTGAGCACCAGAAGATGTAATAAAACCTTGTGCATTTGTTTGAAAAGAATGGTACTGTGCAATAGGAGAGTTTTTTGGACGTATAATACTACCTGAACTTACTTGAGAAGTAATAGAAATTTGAGCCTTTTTATTACTAGAACCTCGCTTTGAAAATATTTGAATAACACCATTACCTCCTTGTGCACCATATAAAGCACCACCAGCAGCACCTTTAACAACCTCTACCCTATCCACAGTTGCTAAATCTATTCCATTCAAATCTGAAACTTCAATTCCATCAAATAATATCAATGGATAAGATCCTCCAAAACTATTTAAAGCTCTTAATATAATTGATGCTCCAGTACCTGGAGTACCAGATTGAAACTGTACTTGAGCTCCAGCAATTTTTCCCATTAATGCTTGTTCAACAGAACCCAATGTACTTTTAGCAGCATCTTTAATATTTAAAGATGCTACTTCAATTGGAATCTTTTTTTTACTAGTAGCTACACCAACACCAGTAACTACAACCTCTGTTAATGTTTTCGAATCATCTTTCATAACAACTTGTTTAGCCTTATTTGCCGAAACAAATAAATCTTCAAAGCCAATAGCTCTAAAAAGCAAGTCTGCCCCATTTTTTACTTTTAATGTATAAGAACCATCTGAAGCTGTTGTGGTTCCGTTTTTGGTTCCTTTTTCAAGCACAGTTGCACCTGAAATTGCAGCACCTTTTTCGTCCACAACCTTTCCAGTTGCTGTGGTTTGTGCAAAACTTGTAATGCATAGCATTAACAAAGCACCAAACCCAAGTAGGAGTTTTTTTCTCATTTTGCTAAAATTTAATTTTGGTTAATAATGTTTGTCTATAAACTGACTCTACAAATATAACATTTCTTTAACAAATCATTAACATTTTGTTAGCTTTTAAAAAAAATCTGTTTTAAATCAAAATGCACAATTAATTGGTTATCAATTTAAAAAAAATATTTAATCCTATAATCTGTTGTTGGAAGCTTAAATTCATCGAAATCTAAAAAAAATATTCTTAAAATTTATAATTTACCCTTAATTTAGTACAGGAATTTAATGGGTTAGTAAGTGAAGGAGTCAGCTTTTTGCTGGCTCTTTTGCTTTTTAAACACTTTAAAGAAAACATTTTCATATTCCAAACTCAACTGTCGAACTTCAAACTTTAAATCCTAAACTTTGCTAATATGTCAAAAATAAAAACAGCTTACTTCTGTAGTAATTGTGGATATATGAGTGCCAAGTGGCAAGGAAAATGCACAAGTTGTAATCAATGGAATACTTTAGTAGAAGAAGTAATTGAAAAAGATGATGATAAAGAAAATTGGAAAGGATATAGCCCTGAAACTACCATTAATAAAGCAATTCAACTAAATGATGTAAAAACAAAAAATGAAAAAAGAATAGTAACTCCTGATGCAGAGTTAAACCGAGTTTTAGGTGGTGGCATTGTGCAAGGAAGTATTATTTTGGTTGCTGGTGAACCAGGTATTGGTAAGAGTACTTTATTTCTACAAATAGGTTTGTTATTAAAAAATAACATAGTACTCTATATTAGTGGTGAAGAAAGTGAACAACAAATCAAGATGCGTGCAGAAAGGGTAAGTATTAGTAACGACAATTTTTATTTATTAACAGAAACCAATACCAGCAGCATTTTCAAGGAAATAAAAAAAATAAAACCTCAAGTTATTATTATTGATTCTATACAAACTTTGCAAAGCAGTATAATAGAATCAAGTGCAGGAAGTGTTTCGCAAATTAGAGAATGTACCAGCGAGTTTCAACGTTTTGCCAAAGAAACAAACACACCTGTTTTTTTAATTGGCCACATTACAAAAGATGGTAGCATTGCCGGCCCAAAAATTCTTGAACACATTGTAGATACTGTGTTACAGTTTGAAGGCGATAGACATTATGCATACAGAATTTTACGTACTTTAAAAAATAGATTTGGCAGTACTAATGAAATAGGTATTTATGAAATGGATGCATCAGGAATGAAATCTGTAAATAATCCTAGTGAAATATTAATAACACAAAGAGAAGAAAATCTAAGTGGCACAAGCATAGCTGCTACACTTGAGGGAATGCGACCCTTATTAATTGAAGTGCAGGCTTTAGTTACACAAAGCGTTTATGGAACCCCACAACGCACTGTAAGTGGTTTTGATTTAAGAAGGTTGCAACTTTTATTAGCAGTGCTAGAAAAAAGAGGGGGCTTTCATTTTGGAGTAAAAGATGTTTTTATAAATATAGCTGGTGGTTTAAAAATTGAGGACCCCTCAATTGATTTAGCTGTTATTTGTTCCCTACTTTCTAGCTACGAGGATGTGCCTTTGCCTCAAAAAATTTGCTTTGCTGGCGAAGTAGGTTTAAACGGTGAAATACGTGCTGTTAATAGAATTGAACAAAGAATTGCAGAGGCAGAAAAACTAGGATTTGAAAAAATTTTCATAAGTAAGTACAACAAAAAAAGTTATAGCAACCAAAGTTATAAAATAGAAATTATCCCATTTGCACAAGTGCATGAAGTGTATCAATATTTATTCAATTAACTGCGAACTTGTTTTAATAAACTAGAATATTGATCTGATAAAACTTTAAAAAAAATTGCAATTAAATACAGTCTCACCATTAAAAAATATGAACAATAGATTTTATGTAAAAAAGCATTTAATCTATTTCAAAAATGTTTAGCATTAAATTTACTAACTGATTAATTGCTAGGATATATTTAAAAAAAAGCAGCAAGCAAAAATTAACACTAAACATTACTACATATCGATTTTGAAATAAAAATTAACATACTAAATACATTACAGAACCTAATTCGCAAAAAATGATTTTATAAATCAACCCACAAATAATTATGCTTTTTAATTTCGACTTTTATAGTTCGTTGCTACTTATTTTTTTTGTACACGTATTGGTTTATGCAGTATTACTGTTTGTAAAATATATCAAGGGTAAACAACAATCTAACTTATGGTTAGGTTTATTTTTAGTGGTTGCAGTCTTATACATAACCCCTTGGATGGTAGGTTTTGCTGGTTGGTATGGGCAACAGCCTTACAGAGATATTTTATTTTACACCCCTTTTCAGCAGTTGTTTTTAATTGGTCCTTTTATATTTTTTTATGTAAACAGTTTATTCAACCCAAGTTTTAGAGTAAGTAAAAAAGAACTTATCCATTTTATTCCAGCTATCTTATACTTTCTTTTTTGTTTGTTAATGGTGGTGTACGATAAACTAATTGTAAAAGAATATTACTTTTTAAAAAATCAGCAAGACCCAGACCTCGACACTTGGTATCAGGTAACAGGCTTCGTAAGTATGATAGGCTATTTTATTGCTTCCATTCGTTACTATCAGGTATATAAAAAAGCCATAGAAGCTATTTTAAGTAATACAGCTAATTTTTTATTTTTGTGGATTCGCAATTTTTTAATTGCTTTTTTAGTCATCCTCATTTCGTGGTTTGTTTTGGCATTGGCAAATGCTTTTTTTAATTTGGGATATACCAATACTTGGTGGTACTTTTTCAGCTTTGCCCTTTGTTGTTATTACATTGCCATTGCAGGATATGCCAATGCTGTTGAAGCTAAAATATTTTTTAAAACTCAAATTTTTACCAAACAAAATATTGTTTTACTGCATCAAAATACTTCTC
>JBMLRA010000212.1:0-1222 GCA_049241265.1 Chitinophagaceae bacterium | reverse complement strand
TTCTGCTTTTGTATCTAGCTTCTTTTAGAAAACAGACAAAATACATTTCCAAACGAATTGAAGCAAACGAACCTAATTAAAATTTATTTTCTTTTATCTAAACTATCCCTATCAAATGCAATCAGGTTAAACATCTCCCTTAATCTGCTTCTAACTCTATTGCCATAAATTTCTTCAATTTCACTGGCTGAAAGGTTGGTGGTTAGGTGTGTAATAAGATTGTTGGAAACAAATAAATCGTAACGGCTTAAGAGTATTTCGGCCATTACATTACATTCATTGCCATAGTATTTTAAACTGTTTTCTACTCCTAAATCATCAAAGCAAAATGTGCCTTTCCAAGCTTCACCAAAAGTCGGGTTTCTGGAGTATTTTTTTATAATGGCATAGCCATCTTCCATAAATTCAAAGCTTATATCTCTACAAGGTTTTATGATAAATTTTTGTTCTTGCTTTTGTATAAAAAATTTCATTAACTGCATTAAACTTGTTTTGCCACAACCTACTGGGCCTGATAGTAAAATGCCTTTGTTTAGGTTGATGGTGATTTGCTGGGCTGCCATTTCATCTTGCAAAAAATAACATAGCAACTGATAAATTTGTGGTGTATCTTCTTGATGAATGATAAAGTTTTCTCCATACACTTCTTTGCCTTTTTGTTGTAGCCATTGTAGAGCTTCATTGTAATTGTATTTTGTTTTTATTTTGATGAAATCCATTGGCGTTAATTATTTTTCTCGCAAAGAGGCAAAGAATACAAAGTACGCAAAGGGTATTAGCCACGAATGCACAAATGATTTTAAAGAGGTTCGTTGTAATTTTTATTTTGTTTTGAATGAAGGTTTTTAGCTGTTGGCTTTGTAGGGGATTTTACTGAAAACTTGTTTGCATTTAACATCCAATTGTTTGCAGCAGCTTTCCAATCTTTCATTTTTGTTTTGCCACCTACTAACCAACCATTGCTTTGGAAATAATTGTAAAATTTTTCAGCTTCTTGTGATGGGAAGTTTTTCGAAGCAAAATATTCTTGAACTTGTTGAATTGTGGCAGAGATTGCTTCATTCTTCGCAATGACATTTCTTTCTTTTTTGACGCAACTTTTTTCTTTCTTTCCAAGCCGACCATTTTTTGAACTTGCAATTTTTTTTTGCTTACCCAAGTTTATAATGTTTTGTTTAATATGTTTAGATATGTTTATAGAAGGCTCTTGTGCTTGTTCAAT
>JBMLRA010000211.1:1829-3671 GCA_049241265.1 Chitinophagaceae bacterium | reverse complement strand
CATTGTTTACACTTTTTAATGATTTGTGTGTAAACCTATTTTAGGACAAGACAGTTTTTTTGCAGCACATTGTAAAGGCAAGGGCTGTGGCAATTAATATAAATCGCATACGCATTTATTTTAAATATTTAAAGATATACTAAAGCCACTATTGCATACAGGCTGCACCTCTTTTTTGGGTGTGCCTACATAGCTGTAGTTATTACTTTAGTAAATTAAACAATTGTAAAAAAAATAGTGGGAGGGCTACTATTGGCTGCTATCCTTAGCATATTGAAACTATGCCAACTAAACGAGTAAGGATAACTGTTTTTGTTTTTTAAAAAATGTACGCATTTAAAACAGTGCAAAGTGTAGGTAAGTTTGTACTGTTTTATATATCGAGATAAATAATTTTTTCCTTTTTGAAATAGCCAAACACTAGGCTTCTTACTATGGTATATAGCAATTGCCAATAAAATGTATTGAATAAAAAATTGTGGATGAGGCAAATGTCTAATGCTATGCAATAGATGATGGCCTGCTCCTCTAAAGCTATGATGATGGTGTATTATGTGGTTTACTGCACTCAAGCTTTAGTTTGTTTCTTTTATTTTTTTTTTTAGACATTTATTTTAAATTAAACACCTAAATTATTGTACTGGAAATAGCTTTGATACCAAATAACTTTTTAAAAAATTATATCTTTTACCTGCAATTGTAGCTTCTGAAATAATAACAGGTTGTGCCGATATGGTTATTAAATTTCCATTTTTGATAACCGATTTTAAATCTGAAGATGAAAAAGTTATTGAAGTTTTGGTATTGCCCATAAAGCCATAAGATTTATCATCATCTACACCAGAAATAGAAAAAATGATTCCAGAAACATTTGCAGGCAAGGCAGGGAAAGTTATGGTAAAATCATTGTTAGGGTTTACAGTTGTTGCACTATAAAAAAAGTCGAAATTTTTAGGCCAAGGTTGGCTATCTACATAATTAAATGCAGCAATGCCAGTAGCTGCATTCCCTGCTACTTTCCAAGCAATATTATTAGAATCTACATTAAATAAGTTTTGCCCAAAAAAGAAGTACATATTAAAAAGGGAAGCATTTTGCTGCAATGTAGAATCGTTGCAAGTAACTACACCAGCACTTTGAGAATTTAATTCGCTACCCATCCACACAAATGCTTTATGAAGGGTAATAGATGGAAAACTGCCATTTTCAGATTTAATGTTTAAAACATGTAGCCCCCCATTAATGTTTATTCCATAATTAATGGTGCCATCAGCAAGAATGGTTGTAGAATTGGAATTGCTGTTATCGCTTTTTTTACAGCATACTGTAAAAACAAATGCAAGACATATTAATAAATACTTTTTCATAAAACTTTATTTAAATGAATAATTACTATATAAATTATGTAGTTTGCTTTAGCTGCTTTTTAAAAACAGCAGTAATGTATTTTGTTTCACATAGTGTATGGAATTAATAATTTGGTTGTGAAACTATGTATCAACAACTATTCAACAATCAAAACAAAAAGAAACCGTACAATTTTCCGTATTCTACAACAAAAAAGTGCAGAATTTTCACGGGTGAGATATACGGTTAAACCCTAAAGGAATTTCACAGAATGTTTTAAAACCAATGTGTTGCATAAAAAATAATAAACCGATAATCATATTAGCAAAAACTAACATTATGCTTTAAGTGTTTAATATGAAATAGTTATTAGTTGTAAATGCTATGTTGCCATACAATATTTAAACATAAACACTGTAATAGGTTTAACGAAATACTATATTTGGAAAATTGAAGTTATTAAGGTTACTATTCTCACATTTGCATCTAAAATAT
>JBMLRA010000211.1:0-1729 GCA_049241265.1 Chitinophagaceae bacterium | reverse complement strand
TCTAAAATATATACATTCTTATTACATCAAATCAACATCATTGAGTATGAACACAGACTCTTCAATATATCTAATACCTACTATTTTGGCTGATAATGTTGTTGAAACCATCCCCCCTTATGTTGTAGATGCGATAAAAAAATGTGATATTTTTT
Organism: Chitinophagaceae bacterium; assembly: GCA_049241265.1. Taxonomy (GTDB): domain Bacteria; phylum Bacteroidota; class Bacteroidia; order Chitinophagales; family Chitinophagaceae; genus CAIVPM01. The sequence goes on along the minus strand of JBMLRA010000211.1, from coordinate 1,574 downwards.
TTGTAGAAAATGATAAAACAACCAGAAGATACTTTAAGCTTTTATGGAAAGAAATGGTTATTGATAATTACGAATGGCATCTTATTCATAAAGCAGAGAATGATGTAAAGATTACATTTTCAAACGCTATTAAACAAGGCAAAACCATTGGTATTGTTAGTGAAGCTGGCTGTCCCTGCGTTGCAGATCCTGGACAAATTTTAGTTGGTGTAGCCCAACAATTAAATGCTAAAGTAGTTCCATTAGTGGGCCCTAATAGCATATTAATGAGTTTAATGGCTAGTGGATTAAACGGACAATCGTTTCAATTTGTAGGCTATTTGCCTATTGATGGCTTAGAACGAAAAAAGAGAATTAAAGAGTTGGAATTATATTCTCAAAAAAATAACTGCACACAAATATTTATAGAAACGCCCTACAGAAATAACCAACTTTTAAAAGATATTTTACAAACTTGTAAAGCAGAAACAAAACTTTGTGTTGCAGTTGATATTACAGCATCAACAGAAATTATTACCACAAAATCAATTGAGCAGTGGAGTAAAATGCAAGTTGATTTTCATAAACGCCAAGCCATTTTTTTGATACTTGGTTAACCATATTTTTATAAAAAACATTTTGTTATGACTTATCAAAACAATGTAACCCAACTTTTTAATATTCAATATCCAATTATTCAAGCAGGAATGATTTGGGCTAGTGGTTGTAAATTGGCATCAGCAGTTAGTAATGCAGGTGGTTTAGGTATAATAGGTAGTGGCAGTATGTATCCTAATGTATTAAAAGAACATATTATAAAATGTAAAGCAGCTACTCCCAACCCTTTTGCAGTGAATTTGCCATTACTTTATCCTGATATTGATAAACACATTGCAACTATTATTGAAGAAAAAGTACCTATTGTTTTTACTAGTGCTGGTAACCCTAAAACTTGGACTAAAATTTTAAAAGATAATGGAATTATTGTGGTACACGTTGTTAGCAGTAGTTTGTTTGCACAAAAAGCTGAAGCAGCAGGGTGCGATGCTGTTGTTGCTGAAGGCTTTGAAGCTGGTGGGCATAATGGACGAGAAGAAACAACTACTATGGTTTTAATTCCACAAGTTAAAAATGCAGTTAACATTCCTGTAATTGCAGCAGGTGGCATTGCTACTGGCAGGCAAATGCTAGCTGCTATGATTTTGGGTGCTAGTGCTGTGCAAATTGGTAGCAGGTTTATTTGTACACCAGAAGCTTCGTCACATATTAATTTTAAAGAAGCTATTATGCAAGCAAAAGAAGGTGATACAATGTTGAGTATGAAAAAAACAGTGCCAGTAAGATTGCTTAAAAATCAATTTTTTGAGCAAGTTAAAGCTGCTGAAAATAGAGGGGCAACAGAACAAGAGTTGAATGAATTATTGGGAAAAGGCAGAGCAAAAAAAGGAATGTTTGAAGGCGAATTAAATGAAGGTGAGTTAGAAGTGGGGCAGGTAGCTAGTATGATTAAAGAAATAAAACCTGCTGCCGAAGTTGTGAAGGAAATTTGGGAGGAATTTGTTGCGTTGAAAAACAGTGTGGGAGGCATTTAGCTT
>JBMLRA010000210.1:0-1399 GCA_049241265.1 Chitinophagaceae bacterium | reverse complement strand
TGTTGATTGTTTAGCCAACAAATAAAAACTAGTTTTTTAATTACCATATAATTCTAACATTTCAATTTCTTGCCTATCTTCAAAAACAACATCATCTATTTTAGATTGTTGCTTTTCGTCAGCAGTTAAATTAGGAAATAACCCCACCTCACTAGATGGGGTTATGTTGCCATATTTTTGCAATTGCCATTGTTCGTAATTATCCATTTTGTGTTAATTTAGTTTTCATTGCATCCTTAGCAGCAACAACTTCATTGTTTTTTTGCTCGATGGGAATTTCTGTAAACATAGTTTTCAATTCATCTAAAGAAGTTGCAGCGTTTATTTTCGCTATGTTTTCTTTAGTTGTATCAACTCCAGTTTCGCACCAGTCTTTAATTAACTTTCCGGTTTCTTCTGTAATTGTAAAATGTGGTTTATCCATAAATAAACCTGTACGGTCTTTTGATGCTGTACAATTGTGTTTTTCATCCAAGTTAAAATTTACGGTTAATTCGTATTCAAAACCTTCTCTAGTAACTTCTTTTAACCCTGCTTTTTCAACTTTAGTTTTTGTGCCATCTTTTATCATTTCGTATTCGGTTTTTCGTCTAACAGTTGTAATTACATGGCAACTTGATTGTAATATTGCATCTATAAATTTTTGGTGACGTGGTGTTAATGATGCCCAATTTGTAAAACTGTTGCCAGTCATACTACTATGGATTTCTAAAATCCCACCTTTGCCGTCCCATTCGTGGGTAATACTATCAATTATAATACATTCAACTCCTGCATCTTCGCAGGTTTTAATTGCTTGAATGTAGCGTTCAGGTGTATAAGGTGCAGTTAATTCAAGCGTGTTATATTCGCCTAAATGGCTGTATAATGAAGCTGAATTGTTTTCTGTATCTATTACAGCAATTTTGCTCCAGTCACCTACTAAACCTTTTGCTAATTTTAAAGCGGAGTATGTTTTACCACCACCACTTACGGCACTTAAACCAAGTCTAAGTTTAACTTTTTTTCTAGTTGCTACTTGTAATTTCATGTTATTTATTTTTTAGAGTGCAAACATAAATAATTATTTTTAATAAAAAAATTTTTTTTATAAATATTTTTTATTTATTTTTGCAAAAATTAAAATTATGAACGGTAAAAGTATAGTATTGAAGCCTAAGGAATTGGCTGTAATAAAGAAACGATTTGAAAACACAAGAGTTAAAAATGATTTTTATAAATTGTACAATGTTGATGCTGGTTGTATCAATAGAGTATTGTTGTTAGGTAGATGTTCTACTAAAACATACAACAAACTTTTATTAAAAAAACATTAAAATATTATAAAAAGTATATTTGTATATTTTTATAGTTTATGTTTGCATTGTAAAACATAAGCTGGTAACGTCAGCTAAATAGA
>JBMLRA010000209.1:0-1542 GCA_049241265.1 Chitinophagaceae bacterium | reverse complement strand
ATAATGTTGATGCTATTGATATGGATTATTACATTCATCAATCAATATTCGAAAAAATTAATTTTAGAAGTTCGCTGGGGCCTGGCGTTATAAAATTAAATTGGGCTGTAAAAAAAGCAGTTGTAAAAAAGCAATACGATATTATTTGGGTTGACAATAAACCTTACACTAGCAAAAGCACATTGTTACATATAAAAAAAAATCAACCCAATGCAAAAATCATCAATCTTGTTACAGATGATGCATTTGGTGCTTATGGTTCTACCTGGGGGTTAGCTTATAAAACAGCAAAATTTTATGACTGGCATTTTGTACAACGCCCAGAAAATATTAATGAGTACAAAAGTTGTGGAGCCAATAATGTAGATTTTTGTTTTCGCTCTTTTAACCCCGAATTTCATAAACCTGTAGAATTTACCGTAGATGATGAAGTAAAATACAAAACTAGTGTTGGTTTTGTGGGAACATATGAAGAGGATAGAGAAAAATCAATAGCTTTTTTAATAAGTAGTGGGGTAAATGTTAGCATAACAGGTGATAACTGGCAAGGAAAAAAATATTGGGATATTATTAAACCACACTACAAAGGACCTTCTGTTTATGGTATTGATTATATAAAAACAATTAACGGAATGGATATTTGTTTGCACTTTTTAAGAAAAGCAAACAGAGATTCACAAGATAGCAGAACTTTTGAAATTCCAGCTTGCAAGGTTTTTATGTTGGCAGAAAGGTCTTCTTTACACGAATTATTTTTTAAAGAAAATGCTGAAGCTGTTTTTTTTGATAACGATAACGAATTACTAGAAAAAACAAAGTATTACCTTAAACATTCGAATGAAAGAGTAGCAATAGCCAATGCTGGGTATGAAAAGTGTTATACAGCAGGCTATACACATAAAGACAGACTAAAAGAAGTTTTAAAAAAAATAATGAACAAATAAATTTATTTATTTTGAAAAGAGCAGTTGTATCAATCTATTTTCATCCCGAATATTACCCACCAACAATAAACGCTATAAATTGTTTGGCACAGATGTATGAAGAAGTTATTGTTATTACAAACAATAATTCAGATATAGATTTTTTTATTGGTAATAATATTAAAGTTGTAAGAGCCGATAAAAAACTATACTCACCAATTGAGTTTGAAAAAACACCGTTATCGTATAAAATTATTGCGTTTATAAAATACACACTCAAGTTTTGGAAATATACATTTAGCGGTAAAACTAATTTGATATTAATGTATGATCCAATGCCTTTATTGCCTTATTACATTGTGTCAATGCTATTAAGCAAAAAGAAAATATATTGGTATCATAACCACGATATGTCTGAAATTGAAAGGTCTAAAAAATATTCATTAGGATGGTTTAGTGCAAAGTATGAATTCCCTGCTTTACAAAAAATGAACATTTTTTCATTACCAACCAACGACAGGCTAAAATATTTCCCACAATTAAATTCAAATATTAAATATTTTGAGTTGCCCAATTTCCCATCTCAAAAAATATATAATTCAACTTCAATGCAATCTGT
>JBMLRA010000208.1:0-28331 GCA_049241265.1 Chitinophagaceae bacterium | reverse complement strand
GCCTGTTGTTATTAATGGTTTTTGGAGAGCCTTTACAAAAAAGGGACTAACATTCAAGAAAAAAGGCTCAATGCTTTCTGTTAAATTTAAAGCACCAATGCAAATAGATTATGATTTGCCTGCAGAGGTTATACTTGATCAAGTAATGGATGCTATTGAGCAAAGCAAAAAGTTTATGCTTAAAGGAAAGCACCATTTAATGACTGCAATTGACAAGTAACTTTTCCCGGAATTTTTTAATACAAACTTTCTCACAGGTATTCTTTTGATTACTTAAATGGCTTGCTTTGCCAAACGAAAAAAAATCAAATGAAAATAGGAACATTTAAACACTGCTTTACAATAGTTGTTATAATAGTTTTACTTCAATCTTGCTCTTCAAGCAATATCACCAATGAAGAAGGACTTAAAAAATTTTTTGATGAGAACAAGGTAGAAGGCACATTTGCCTTATATAATAACGGGCAAGGCAACTTTAACATCTACAATCTCAGTAGATTCAAAGATTCCTCTTACACACCTGCATCTACATTTAAAATTGTAAACTCGTTAATTGGTTTGCAAACTGGCATCATATCGAGCACAAAAATGCAAATCAAATGGGATGGAATTGATAGAGGAATGCCTGAATGGAATAAAGATTTAACAATGGAAGAAGCATTTAAAGTTTCTTGTGTTCCCTATTATCAAGAAGTTGCAAGAAAAATTGGGAAAGACACTATGCAGGCTTTTTTGGATAGTTTAAGTTACGGTACTAAAAAAATAACAGCTCCAATAGATACCTTTTGGTTAGACAATTCTTTAAAAATAAAGCCAGACGAGCAATTAGGTTTAGTTAAAAAATTATATTTTGAACAGTTGCCATTTACTAAAACAACTATGCAAGCTGTTAAAAAAGTGATGATTCAGGAAAATAACAGTAATTACACTTTAGCCTATAAAACTGGTTGGGGATATAAAGAAAATGGCAAATCAATTGGTTGGGTTGTTGGTTGGATTGAGGAAAATAAACATCCCTCTTTTTTTGTATTAAATCTAGAAGGGGAACATAACATTGATATGGTAAACATCAGAAAAAATATTATGATGAACTGCTTAAAACAATTGGGTTATTTACAAGGTAAAAAATAATTGCAATGAATAATTCTATCGAAAATTTGTATTCCTATTTTCTACAGTCAATGTCTGTGCAAACAGACACGAGAAAACTTCAAAAAGGCGATATTTTCTTTGCATTAAAAGGCGACAATTTTAATGGCAATCTATTTGCGTTAAAAGCATTAGAAATGGGTGCAAGCCTTGCTGTTATTGATGAAAATATTGATAGCAACGATGATAGATTATTTAAGGTTGATAATGTTTTAACTACGTTACAAGACCTAGCAAAACACCATAGACAACAATTCAATATTCCATTTATTGCTATCACTGGCAGTAATGGAAAAACAACTACAAAAGAATTGGTGAGCACTGTTTTAGCAACTCACTATAAAACATATACAACTCTAGGGAATCTAAACAATCATATTGGTGTACCACTAACCATTTTATCTATAAAGCAAGAAGCACAAATGGCTGTTATTGAAATGGGTGCTAATCATCAAAAAGAAATAGAAAGTTATTGCACCTATACTTTACCAACGCATGGTATTATTACAAATTGTGGCAAAGCTCATCTTGAGGGTTTTGGTGGTGTAGAAGGTGTAAAAAAGGGGAAAGGCGAATTATTTGATTTCCTTCGCTCAAACAATGGAACTGCTTTTCTTTATTGGGATTTTGATTATCTACAACAAATGAGCAAAGGAATTAATAATGTTGTTAAATATGGAACAAAAGAAGGTATTGTTATAGGTAACGTAAAGGAATCTAATCCATTTTTAAGTGTCGAAATTTATAGTGGCTTGAGTGTAAAAATGATTAATACTAATTTAGTAGGCGATTATAATTTATCAAATGTTTTAACAGCTGCTTCAATTGGAAAACATTTTAATGTGCCTGATGGAAAAATCAAATCCGCTATTGAAAATTATGTTCCATCAAACAGTCGTTCACAACTAATAGAAAAAGGGAGAAACAGAATTGTACTTGATGCATATAATGCTAACCCATCTAGTATGAAAGTAGCCATTGAAAACTTTGCTAAATTGAACTCTACCAATAAAATTTTAATGCTTGGAGGTATGATGGAATTGGGCAATGAAAGTGTTGCAGAACATCATAACATTATTGATTTAATCAATCAATACAACTGGAAAAAAGTTGTTTTAGTTGGTGGAGATTTTGATAGAATTTCTCATCACCATTTATTCTTCAATAATTCAATTGCTGCTGCTAATTGGTTTAAGTTACAAGAATTTGAAGACTGTAACATTTTAATAAAGGGTTCTCGTAGTATGAAGATGGAAAAAATTTTAGAGGATTAGATATTTGCTAATAAAACTGCTGCTACTACGCCAGCAGTTTCAGCCCTTAGCCTTGTATTACCAAGCGTTACAGGCTGATAATTATTTTGCAAAGCAAGTGCGATTTCTTCTGGCGTAAAATCCCCTTCTGGCCCAATAAGTATTTGTGTTTTACCATTAACCGCAATGTCTTTAATTGCTTGCTTTTTGTCTTCCTCGCAGTGGGCAACTAACTTAGTTTGATAGTCTGCCGATTTGAATATTTCATTAAATAAAACTGGCTCTTTTAAAACAGGCAAATATGTTTGCTGACTTTGAAGCATTGCAGCAATTAGAATATTATTCATTCTATCAAATCTAAAGTGCTGCCTTTCTGTTCTTTTGCTAATAACAGGAATAATTTCTGTAATACCAATTTCAGTAGCTTTCTCTAAAAACCATTCAAAACGAGAAGCATTTTTTAATAATGATATTGCAATACAAATGATAGATGTTGAGTGTTGAGTGTTGGATGTTTCAAGAATTTTAACAATTGTATTTCTCTTATTTGCAGCAATAATCTCAGCTGTAAACAAGTTCCCTATTCCATTAGTTAATTGCAATTGCTCACCTTCTTTCATACGTAATACCTGCACACAATGTTTGCTTGCTTCTTCTGTTAAAACAAGCTGATTGTTTGTTGCTGAAATATTTTTTTGATAGAAATAAGGTAAAGCCATTAAAGTAATTACTATTGTTTAAAATGGAGCATCGCCATCAAATCCCTCATCAAAATCACCACTATTCATTTTACTTCCTTGTACAAAAAATTTACCTCCTTCGTTACTTGGTGCAATACCAATAGGAGAAGGTGTTACAGGCTTCCAAGTTCCACCACCCATCATTCCACCCATATTATCATTATCATCCCAATCTTCAAATTTTTGAATGTGTAATTGTGCTCTCAACTTCACCATTTCCAATGCACCATTCCTATGTTTTGCAATTTTAATATGCGTTTCACCTTTGGTGCTTTCGCCACTTTCATTAGCAGTTATTTGATGATATTCTGGACGATAAATAAACATTACCATATCAGCATCTTGTTCAATAGCTCCAGATTCTCTCAAATCACTTAATTGTGGCACTTTACTTTCTTTTCTTGTCTCTAAAGCACGACTTAATTGTGATAAAGCAATTATTGGAATACTCAATTCCTTTGCCAATGCTTTCAAATTTCTTGAAATGGTACTAATTTCTTGTTCACGATTGCCACCTTTATCGGCAGAGCCACTCATTAACTGTAAATAGTCAATAATAATTAAACCAACATTGTGTTTATTCACCAATCTTCTAGCTTTTGCCCTAAACTCAAATATGTTTAATGCAGCAGTATCATCAATGTATAAAGGTGCTGTTTCTAGTTTTTTAATTCCTTTGCTATGTAGTTGTTGATACTCGTAATCTTCTAATTTACCACGAGAAATCTTTTCCATATGTATCTCACTTTCTGCACTTAAGATACGTTGCACCAATTGGCTTGCACTCATCTCTAAACTAAAAAAACCAACACCTGTAGGCTTTGTAGGATGTAATGCTGCATTGCGAGCAAGATTTAATGCGAATGCTGTTTTACCCACAGATGGACGTGCAGCTAAAATAATTAAATCGGTAGATTGCCAACCATAAGTAACTCTATCAAGTGCTCCAAAACCACTAGGCACACCACTTATATCTTCTTTTTGGTTTCTTAAATCATCAATCCTGTTCATTGTTTTTGCCAACACACTACTAATATCTTCAAAATTTTTCTTTAAATAGTTGTTGGTTATATTAAACATTTTTGTTTCGCTATCATCAAGTAAATCAAAAACATCTGTGCTATCTTCATAAGCGTCACCAATAATTTCACCACTAATTTTAATTAATTCTCTTTGAATAAATTTTTGTAAGATAATTCTTGCGTGAGCATCAATATGTGCTGTACTAACAACCATATTGGTTAGCTTGCTAATGTAATAAGCACCACCAACAAAATCAAGTTGGTCTTTGCGTTTTAGCTCCTCAACAACTGTTAAAATATCTATAGGAATACCACGTTGCTGCATATCCCTCATAGCAGAAAAAATAATTTGATGAGCTTCTACATAAAAACATTCAGGTTTTAAATTCGTGTCTGTCAAACTATCGAATGCACTTTTTTCAAGCATTATTGCACCCAAAACTGCTTCTTCCAGCTCTCTTGCTTGTGGAGGCACTTTGCCATAAACCATAGTACTAATATCAATATTGTGTTTACGCTTTTTTCTATCTCTATTTGTATTTATTATTTCCATTTGTGCTTGCTGTAAAATATGTTTTGCTGCTGTTATTTGTAAATAAAAAGCATAATAATCTCTATTGTTAAGTAATTATTATCAATTAAATTATTTGGCGAAAGTAGGTGAGACAGAACGAAAGTTATGCTTTGTTCAGATGAATATTTGTTAGATTTTGAATTAACAACATTTAACTGTCCTAACAAGTTATTCACAGTAATTTGATTCTTGTCAACATATAATTTCAGTTAAACAAACTGTTTATCAACAATAAAACAACTTATTCATATTTTATTAAGAAAACGATGTTAAAAAAGAAACATCAGTATTTTGAATATCTAGTATAAATTTTTACTTAGGCAAAAAAGAACATTAGACATTTAAATTGCGACTAATGTTCTTTAACTATAATTTTTTTGCCAATATTTTTACCTTCTTCTGTGTGGCTTGCCACCATTAGGCTTCTGTTGCTGTGGTGGTTTTTGTTCCTGATTATTATTTCCCTCTCCAGCCAATGGTTCACTTTTTTCAGGCTCAACCTTTTTTTGCTGAACATTCTGTGGTGGCTTTTGTTGTGGAGGTTTCTGTTGCTGTGGAGGTTTGTTGTTTCCACCAACTTGCTGTACACGTTTTTCTGGTGCAATATTTTTTTGTTGCACATTTTGTGGTGGTCGTTGCTGTGGTGGACGATTCGTATTTTGTTGAGGTTCTCTTCTATTGTTGTCCTGTTGCTTAGGTCTATCATCTTGCTGACGACTACGTTGTTGATCTCGTCTTCGTCTATCATTTTTCTCTAAAGTCTTCAAGCTAATTTGTCCTACTAATTCAACAAATTCAGGAGCCGATTCTTTTTGCTTATTGCTTACAACTTCCACTGCCTCAAGTTCGTCAGGTCTAATACCCTTGGCATTTAGTTGTTTTATTTCTTTAACTCGTTCAATAGTTAAAGGGTAATGTTTAGTGCTTCCCTGCACAGTATACCACATTAAATTTTTAAAAATATCTTTTTTTATTAAAAATGCTGGACCACGTGCTATTTCAATGGTATCTGCATTATCAGGAAAATGCTGCAAGGCATCTAAATAAGTGTCTAACTCATAATTCAAACAACACTTCAATCGACCACATTGACCACTTAATTTTGTTTGATTAATAGATAAGTTTTGATAACGAGCAGCAGTTGTATTTACACTTTTAAAATCGTGTAGCCAGGTGCTACAGCAAAGTTCTCTACCACAACTACCAATACCCCCAACTTTTGCAGCTTCTTGGCGAATGCCAATTTGCTTCATCTCAACTTTCAGCTTAAACTCTCCAGCAAAAAATCTAATTAATTCTCTAAAATCAACCCTATCATCTGCAGTGTAAAAGAAAGTACCCTTTTTACCATCTGCTTGTATTTCTACTTCACTAAGTTTCATTTGAAGTTTAAGATTTCTGGCAAACTCTCTACTTTTTGCTTGCACAGATGGTTCTCTATCTTTGTTAATATGATACAGTTCTAGGTCTCTTTCAGTACTTAGTCTCAAAATTTTCTTCATTTCTGGGTCATCCTCTTTAACTCCAGCTTTTTTCATTTGCAAACGCACTAACTCTCCACTTAAAGAAACTTGACCTACATCAAATCCATTAACACCTTCAACAGTTACAAATTGACCCTTCTCAAAGTATTCAAAGGTTGGATTGCGATAAAACTCCTTTCTACTGCCTTGTTTAAAGCTTATTTCAACAACTTTACAACTACTTTCTGGGTCGCTAAAAGGAAGATTACGCAACCAATCGTGCACATTTAGTCTATTGCAACCACCTGTGCTACAGCCTCCATTGCTTTTGCAGCCATTTGGTTTACCAGTTCCACAAGATCCACATCCCATTCTATTTTATATTTAAGAATTGTTATTTAATATTTTAGTTAAAACGAAATTTTGAGCATAAAATTCCATTATATAGCCGTTATATTTTTTACACAGCCAACTAAAATTATACTAAAGAAAAGAAAAGTTAACGCTAATCAACTTTGAATCATCAATCACCAATGCTTTTTACGGAAGCAAAAAAAGTTATGAGAATATATAATCACAAGAATAATTCAAAACAATAAACATCACCATAAACCTTTGTCACCTATGTCCTTCTTTTCTCAACCGTTCAAAAATAATGGAAAATATCAATTTTTTTAAAAAACTTCCTTACCTTGTTGCCCCTAACGTTTAGCTTATGGCACTAAAAATTATAGACCACAAATCGCCTGAATATTTTCAAATGGTTGAATTACGCTATCAAATTTTGCGTAAACCACTAGGCTTAAATTTTACAGAACAAGAATTAGAACAAGAACACCAAGATATTTTGATTGGATGTTTTGATGATGATAGACTAGAAGGTTGCTGCTTACTAACACCTGTTGGCGAAAATTCCTTACGATTGAGGCAAATGGCAGTAGGTATAGGTTTACAAGGAAAGGGAATCGGTAGAGTGTTAATGAATTTTGCCGAAAACGTTGCTCGTGATTCGGGGTGTAAAAAAATATTAATGCACGCCCGTCAATCTGCACTTGGTTTCTACGAAAAATTAGGCTATAAAGTTTGTAGTGATGAATTTGAAGAAGTTTCTATTCCTCATTTTGTAATGGAAAAAGAATTATAAACACAAATTTTTCAAATGGCCATTAATTTTACGTTCGAGGTTGTATTAATGTACTTATCTCTCCACTTATTTTACCATTATAACAGCGTTAAAAAACAAAGGAAGCAGGCGAGAAAAAAAATATTAATGAAAATCAGACAACAATTAATTGTCTCCTTTAACAAAACAGATAGTTAGGCATTTGATAAATTTTATTTCTTTGAAAGGCAAAACGAATAAAATGAAGCCATTTTTATCTACTCTAATTTTACTAATATTATTCTCTTCGGCAAAAGCAACAGATTCTACACAACTTATAATTCATTTTGATTTTGACAAATACAATATAAATTCAGTTGAACAGGCAAAAATTGATTCATTCATATTGCAGTTCGACACATCAAAATTCGTTTTAAAAAGTGTATCCATTTTGGGACATACAGACCAAATTGGTAGTAATAGCTACAACGATATTTTATCGAAAAAAAGAGCAGCTAATGTTGCAAAACTTCTAGAAAAATTTAATGCAACATTTGAAAAAAATGTATCTATTGATGGTTTTGGCAAAATGCAATTACTTTCTACATCAATAGAAGAGAATGAAAGACTATTAAACAGAAGAGTAGTTATTACCTTATTTTACCAAGAAAAAATAAAACCAATTATGTTGCCAAAAATTGTTGAAGAAAAAGACCCAAAACCAATTGGCAAATCAGATGCACCAAAAGCTACTTACCAAAAGCTTGCAGATAAATTTAAAGATACTACACTAAAAATTGGAGATAGAATTGAACTTCCTTACATATTATTTGTTGGCGGAATGCACGAGTTTTTGCAAATATCTTATCCATATTTAGACGAACTATTTTATGTAATGAGAGATAATCCCACACTTGAAATAGAAATTCAAGGTCACGTTTGTTGCACCAATGAAGAGGATGGAGTTGACTTTGCTACAGGAAGAAAAAATCTTTCTTATGCACGTGCCAGAGAAGTTTATTATTTTTTGAAGAAAAGTGGAATAGACCCTACAAGAATGACCTATCAAGGGTTTGGACATCAATTTCCAATAACACAAGAACGTAATGAAGCAGAAAAAACAAGGAATAGAAGGGTTGAAATAAAGATTATCAAAAGATAAAGATCTTACTTTCTAAACTTTCCTTGCAATGCTTTTAATGCATCACTCATAGATGTTTCTTTAGGTTTCTCAAAAGCCTTTTGGTTATTAGGTTTGCTTCTATTAAATTCTTGTGTTTGTTTTATAGAAAGCATTATTCTTTTTCTAGCAACATCTACTTCCAAAACCTTTACTTGTACTTTTTGATTGAGCTTTAAAACCTCGTTTGGGTCGCTTATATATTTATGTGCAATTTCACTAACGTGAACTAATCCATCTTGTTTAACACCAATATCTACAAATGCTCCAAAGCGTGTTAGGTTGGTAACAATACCTGGTACAATGGTATCAACTATTACATCTTCTATTTTAAAAATTTGTGCAAATTCAAATACTTCCAATTCTGCACGAGGGTCTAGCCCTGGTTTTTTTAGCTCTTTTATAATATCTGTAATGGTAATAGCACCAACTTCTGGCGTTACATATTTCTTTACATCAATCTCGTTCAACAATTTTTCGTTGCCAATCATTTGTGCTACATCAATATTTACATCAGCAGCCATTTTTTCAACAATACTGTATGTTTCAGGGTGTACAGCACTTTTATCTAATGGATTATTACTTTCAGCAATTCTCAAAAATCCTGCACATTGTTCAAAAGCCTTTGCCCCCAAACGTGGTACTTTTAATAATTGTTTTCTATCGGTAAACTTGCCAATTTCATTTCTGTGTGCCACAATATTTTCAGCAATGCTGCCTCCAATACCACTTACATAACTCAATAAGTGTTTTGATGCTGTATTTAAATTAACACCCACTTGATTTACACAACTTACCACCGTTTGATCTAGTTTTTCTTTTAATCTAAATTGATTTACATCGTGCTGGTATTGCCCAACACCAATGCTTTTAGGATCAATTTTTACCAATTCTGCCAAGGGATCCATCAACCTTCTACCAATGCTTACAGCACCACGAACAGTAACATCATATTCGCCAAATTCTTCCCTAGCAATTTCAGATGCTGAATAAATGGAAGCTCCATCTTCATTCACCATAAACACTGGCAAATTCAACTGTAATTGCTTAATGAATTGTTCTGTTTCTCTGCCAGCAGTTCCATCTCCAATGGCAAATGCTTGAATTGCATATTTACTTACTAAATCTTTAATCAAATATTCACTATGTTGCTTTTTATTGTTTTCGTGAATGAAGATTAAATCGTTGTGTAAAAGCGACCCTTGTTCGTCAATACAAACTACTTTACAACCTGTTCTGTAACCTGGGTCAATAGCTAAAATTCTTTTGCTACCCAATGGAGAACTTAATAATAACTGACGCAAATTCTCACTAAAAACATTTATAGCATCTTCATCTGCTTTTGTTTTTAATAATGTTCTAAATTCTGTTTCCAGACTAGGTTGTAGCAAACGTTTATAACAATCTTTAATGGCACGTTTTACTTGTGTTACACTTTCGTTTAAAGATGCTGTAATGTATAATTCCTCAATAATATTTAATGCAAATTCCTCTTCAGGTTCAATACTCATTTTTAAAAAGCCTTCCATAAATCCACGCAATATTGCAAGTGTTCTATGTGATGGAATAGTGGCGATTAATTGGCTAGATTCAAAGTAGTCTTTATACTTAACACCTTCTTCCTCTTTGCCACTAACAACAGAGCTTTTAATGGTAGCTTCTGTTTCAAATAACTTTCTTATTTTAGCTCTTACAGTTGCATCTTCATTAATAATTTCTGAAATAATATCTCTTGCTCCTTGCAAAGCTTCTTCTTCAGTTTTTACATTTTCAGTAACGTATTTTTTTGCTTCGTCAAGCAATACTAAATTGGTCTGTTGTAAAATAGTTGTTGCTAAAGGTTCAAGCCCATTTTCACGAGCAATTTGTGCCTTGGTTCTACGTTTGGGTTTATAAGGCAAATAAATATCCTCTAGTTGAGAAAGGGTTGTAGCTGCATTTAGTTTATTCTGCAATAATTCAGTCATTTTACCTTGTTCGGTAATAGACTTTTCAATGGCTTCTTTTCTATCAAATAAATCTTTTAAACGCTTTGCTTCGTCTTGAATTAATTGAATCTGCACTTCATCTAAAGAACCAGTTTTATCTTTTCTATATCGTGCTATAAATGGAATTGTTGAACCTTCTGCAAGCAATTGCAAAACGGTTTCAACCTGATTTATCTTTAACTGATTATTTGAAGCTATTTGCGATGCGAATTCTAACATTGATTATTTATTACTGATTGATGCATTTCCCAATCACTATTCAAAACTTAACATTTACTCTTTTGGGGCTGCGAAATAAAGGGAAAATTACAATTTTAAAACTGTTAATTTAGATGGTGTTAATAATGCACAATTAGGAACACTCAAATCTTGTTTAGAATATTGGTTTCAATAATTAATTTGTAAGTTCAATACTTTATACAAGAGTATATTTAGCGTATTGCTTCTGATGAATTATATATATCTTATTACTGAAATTTGGCAATATCAATTTTAAATGAATTTACTTTTTCCCTGTTAAAAATGAAACAATTACATATGTAATATGCTGTTTAAAGAAAAATAAATACGCACTAAAAGCCTTGAATAATTGGTAAATAAGAAATTGGAGCAACCTATTTTGATATCAGAAATGCAACCTAAACAAATTGATGCTACTAATAAGAGATGCTACTTTAAAAGTGCTTGAGAAAAAACTATTGGTGATTTAAAAAAGTAAGCATCAAGTTAAAACTTCATATTCTCTAATTTGATGATTTCAATTTTTGAGGAGCGAGAAATGCCCCCAGGATTAAGACCTAACTGACCTTCTGGAATAGGCTTATTTAAAGCTCTGTAATAATCTACCCAAGCAGAGAAGTAAGTTTTTGTTTTAGGATCTTTGAATGTCATTGGCTCTAAATTGAAAAACTCTTTTTGATTATTAGCATTTTTAAATGCCTCGTATAATAATTCGCTGCAATACCATTTGCCATTATTCAGTAAAAACTCATCGTCATAAGGTTGTCCCACTTGCTTAGTAGCATAAGATACAGCAGCAGTAATACTTTGGGCATCAAATTGTTTAACTCTTCCAATTGTAATATTTTTAATAGTAGCTGTATCACCACTACGCTTAAAAAAATTATGTATCGAATTTATTTGTACTTTACCTCCAATTGCCTCTACTACCTTTAACGTATCATTTTGTTTTATAACCAAAGCACAATGAGAAAAATTTTTACCATCAACTCCTGTTGTAACAGTTTCAATAGCATCACACAAAGCTCCACAATTCAAATCTTGAAAGAGCAAATCGCCTTCTATTAAATTATTAAGTTGCTGTTTTTGCGAACAAGAAACGATGCCAACAGCAATTAAGAATATGATATACTTACAAAATTTTAACATTGTTTATTTTTTATATACTGCAAATATTATTTGTTTTATAATTAAGAAATGTTTGTTACACTTTTAGGCAATAAGAATCTTATTGTAGTGGTTTTAACAAAGTATTGTTTACCTAAAATTAACTTGGATAATAAAATTGTGCAAATATCTTTGCCTATGGCAACAGTAAAAAATACTTCCACACCACAAAACATCACAAACAGAAACATTATTGATGGATTTACTTTTGATGATGTACTAATTGCACCTGCTTACAGTGAAATACTTCCAAAAGATGCTGATATTACAACGCATCTTACCAAAACAATCAAGCTAAATATCCCCTTTTTATCTGCAGCTATGGACACTGTTACTGAAGCTGGATTAGCAATAGCATTAGCAAGAGAAGGTGGATTAGGTGTTTTACATAAAAATATGAGTATCGAACAGCAGGCTGCACAGGTTCGTAAAGTAAAACGCAGCGAAAATGGTTTAATATTAGATCCAATTACCCTTACTGTAAAAGCTACTGTTGGCGACGCTTTCAGAATAATGAAAGAAAATAAAATTGGAGGCATTCCTGTTGTAAATAACAATGGGAAACTGATTGGAATTGTTACTAATCGTGATTTGCGTTTTGAGGTTAACAGCAAATCGAAATTGATAGAAGAAGTAATGACTAAAGAAAATATCATTACTGCACCCGAAGGGACAGATTTAAAGAAAGCAGAAAAGATTTTACAACAATATAAAATTGAAAAACTACCTGTTGTTAGTAAGCAAGGGAAATTAATTGGTTTGATTACTTATCGTGATATTCAACAAATCAACAATTACCCCAATTCATCAAAAGATAGTTTTGGAAGACTTTTAGTTGGTGCAGCACTTGGTATTACTTCTGATCTTTTAGAAAGGGCTGAGGCACTAAACCACGAAGGTGTTGACATTGTTACACTTGATAGTGCTCATGGACATAGCAAAGGTGTGATTGAAGCACTTAAACTATTGAAGAAAAATTTTAAAACGCTACCAGTAATTGCTGGCAATATCGCCACTAGTGAAGGGGCTAAAGCTTTGGCAAATGCTGGTGCAGATGCTGTAAAAGTAGGTATTGGTCCAGGTTCTATATGCACTACACGCATTGTAGCAGGTGCAGGTGTGCCACAACTTACAGCTATTATGGAAGCTGCAAGTGTATTAAAACAAAAAGGTATTCCAATAATTGCAGATGGTGGTATTCGTTTTACAGGAGATGTGGTAAAAGCACTTGCAGCTGGTGCAGATGCCGTTATGATGGGAAGTATTTTTGCAGGAACAGAAGAAAGCCCTGGCGATACTATTATTTATGAAGGACGTAAGTTTAAAGAGTATCGTGGTATGGGTAGCTTGGGTGCAATGAGCCAAGGCAGTGGTGATAGGTATTTTCAAGCTGGAGAAAGAGATAGCAAGAAATTTGTACCTGAAGGAATTGAAGGACGAATTGCTTATAAAGGATTCCTTAGTGAAATCGTGTACCAGTTTGTTGGAGGATTGCGAGCAGGAATGGGTTACAGTGGTTCAAAAAATATTAATGAGTTAAAGAAAGCTACTTTTGTAAAGATTACCAATGCAGGTATGAAAGAAAGCCACGCTCATGATGTAGATATAACAAAAGAAACACCTAATTACAGTAGAGGATAAACTACCTAAATCTTTGCAGCAGAATTAGTGGTATTGTTATTAAAAAGTTTTTTTTACATTGCAAGACACCATAATAAGCAAACGTTCTATGATTAATCCTTCAACAAGCTCAGTGTATTATTTTGAACTTATTGAAGGATTTGGCATAATGGGTAAATTTCTGTTGCAATAGAAATAGATTTTTATAATGATTTTACTAAGTCCCAAATATCATTTGCAATTTCCTGCTCAGTTCTTTCACCATTAACAAAACAAATGTTTTCGAAGGCTTTTTGTTGCTCAAATGCTTGCATATAAAGATTTCTAACGTTTGTCAAGTTTTCTAAGGTTTCATACAACTCAGTTGAATTTCTGCCTTTGCTAATGCGTTTCATACTTTCTTCGGGGCTAATGTCAATAAAAATATTTGCAGTAGGGCGTAATAATTCGGCACTGAATTTATTTGCTTCTATTACCCAATTTAGTGGCATATGAACACCTTGATAAGCGTAAGATGAAAAATAATATCTATCCATTATTACTGCATATCCTTCATCCAACATTTTCAAAACACCATTGGTTTTGTTCATTAAGTGATTCAATCGGTCTGCTACAAATAAGCCTGCAATTACCTTGTGGTCTGCTTCTTGTTTTCCACTAAATATTTCTCTAATCAACTTCCCAATATTGCTATCTGTTGGTTCAAAAGTTGCGTAAACTTTATAGCCCTCTGCCTCTAATTTTTGGGTAAGTAATTTTACTTGAGTGCTTTTACCGCTTCCATCAATTCCCTCTAACGCTATAAACATTTTTTTCATTATATAATTTGAAGAATATTATTTTCCTGTAAATACAGCTTTTCTTTTTTCTAAAAATGCTGTAGTACCTTCTTTCATATCTGCTGTTTCAAAGCAAGCTGCAAAAGCATTCACTTCTTCTACAAATCCATTTTTAGTTTCATCAAAAATAGCGTTAGCAGCTTTAATGCAATGGCTAACAGCAATTGGGGCTTTGGTGTTAATTAAATTTAGTATTGAAATGGCTTTTGGCAACAAATCTTCTGTGGTGGTTACATAATTTACTAAACCATATTGAAGTGCTGTTGCAGCATCTATCATATTAGCAGAAATTAATAATTCAATGGCTCTGCCTTTACCAATTAATTGTGCCAATCGTTGTGTGCCACCATAACCAGGAATTAATCCTAAATTAACTTCAGGCTGTCCAAATTTTGCATTGTCACTAGCCAATCTAAAGTGACAACTCATTGCCAATTCACATCCCCCACCTAATGCAAACCCATTAACACAAGCAATAATTGGCTTGCTGCAATTCTCAATTTTAAAGAAAATATCTTGCCCTCGTTTTGAAAGTGTTTTTGCTTCGTCTAAACTCAAGGTATTAAATTCTGAAATATCAGCTCCTGCTACAAATGCTTTGCTGCCAGCACCTGTAATAATTGCCGATTTAATTTCAGATGTACTTTCTATTTCATCTACCACATTGCTTAAATCTGTAAAAACATCACGATTAAGAGCATTTAATTTATCGGGTCTATTAATAGTTATACTTAGAATATTATTTTCTAATTGTGTAAGTAATGTTGTATATTGCATAGTAAAAAATTTTAGCGAAGATGAGGTATTTTGATAAAAGCTGTAGAAAGCAACATAACAAGTACCAATTCAAAATAAATCGGATTACAATGAACTAACAGATAAAATAGATATTACACATATATCTCTATATCAATTAAATTAGCTACTGTAGGTATGTCAAATTAATTTTTCACTAGCACACATCATAATAAACGTTAAAGAGATAAGCCTTAATTAAGTAGCAAAAAAATCAATTAATTTGTATCAAAATGTATTATGGAGTTCTTTTTGACTAATCATCTTAAGACATTTTTTTAAGCAAATATTGTGAGTGAAAAAGATTTACAAACCCACCACTACAAATTCTGTTCTTCTATTTTTAGCTCTTCCATCATCATTACTATTATCTGCAATGGGTTGTGTAGCTCCAAAACCTTTATAAGTAAGTCGTGCAGTGACGATGCCTTTTTTTACCAAATAATCAACCACAGACTTTGCTCTGCTGCTAGAAAGTTTAATATTTTCCTCAGCATTACCAGTATTATCGGTGTGTCCATTTATTTGCAATTTTATAGTAGGATTTTCTTGCAA
Source organism: Chitinophagaceae bacterium (assembly GCA_049241265.1). Lineage (GTDB taxonomy): Bacteria > Bacteroidota > Bacteroidia > Chitinophagales > Chitinophagaceae > CAIVPM01. The sequence goes on along the minus strand of JBMLRA010000208.1, from coordinate 12,644 downwards.
TACTTGCACTAATTTATCTAGCTCTACCAAGCTAATTGGTAGTAGTGTAAACGCATTTTTTTCAAACTGAACGTTTTTAAAAACCATAGTAGCATTCAGTTTTACAGGCTGCAATGCAATGTCTTTTGTATAAGTACTATCCGATTTTTCTTTACTTAATTCATACAAATTGCTGTAATACAAGTAACCTTTTCTATTAACAATAAATGTATAGTCTTTGCCTACTGGCAATGGTATAAAATATTTGCCCAACTCATCGGCAGTAATTTTCATAATAGTTTTATTGGTGGCATTATCAACCAATTCTACCGAACATGGAATTCCGTTGCTGGTTATTGCATCATAAACTGTTCCTCTAACAAACAATGTTTTAAATGGACGTATATCATCTCTTAAATCAAACTTATATAAATCAAGCCCACCACGACTATCAAACCTATCACTAGCATAATAAGCAAAACTACCTTCTGTTGGAATGGCAATACTTCCTTCATCTTCAATTGTGTTAATAGGATATCCTAAATTTTCTGGTGTACTCCATTCATCCAAAGCTGTTTTTCTTGTTATAAATAAATCTGTTTTCCCATAGCCAGGGAGCCCATCAGATGTGAAATAAAGTGTTTGATTATCAGCGTGTATATATGGATATAATTCGTTGCCTGTAGTATTTATAGTAGGCCCTAAATTAACAGCATTGCTCCATCGTCCATTTGGTAAGCGGGTACTCATATATAAATCTCTTCCACCATAAAAACCAGGTCTATCACTACTAAAATAAAGGGTTCTGCTATCTGGGCTAATGCTAGGTGCAGATTCCCAATAAGGTGTATTAATTTTATCTCCTAAATTTTCTGGTTCACTCCAACCATCTGGAGTGTAGTAAGATATATATAAGTCGTAACTGCCGTAACCTTTTTCAAAAAAATCTCCAGCAAATATTAACCATTCACCGTCGTTACTAACTGTTGCTGCTCCTTTCAAAGCCTGCTTATTAATGCTGCCTTCAACAATTTCAGCTTTAGAAAAATGGTTATTAGTAAAATTAGATTTCACAAAAAATTCACCAGTATTACTCATTCTTGTAAACACCAATAAACTATCACTGATACTAACTGTTGGATAATATTCTGACCGTTCTGTATTAATACTATCACCAAGATTAACTGGCTCAAAAGAAAAATTACTATTAGGGTGCTTTTTTTGATAATCAACTGCAAATTCATAATTACGTTTTCTGTATTTGCCAGCAGCAATACTTTTTTCAGATAAATTACTAATGGCCAAAAAAGTATTTACTTGGTATAATGCATCTGCAAATTTACCTGCACCTGCAAGGTTTATAGAATATGGAAGTCTATAAAAATTACTGTAAATACTATCTTTATTAATGGCAATACCGTAGTTAATATTAGCATTATTATAGTTCTTCATTTCGCCGTATACTGCTGCCAATGATAAGTAAGCATCTACATAATTTGCATCAATTGCAATTGCTTTATTTAATAGTTCAATAGCTTCTTTAAAACTACCCTCGGCAATTTGTGTTAATGCTTTTGCATACACTTTTGTTGCTTTGGGATTTACATTTTCTGGGCTATATGATTGGGCTTTTGTAATATATCCAACCAAAAACAACAATATACAAACAGGAAATCGCATTCAATTATTTTGTGCTAAGATGCAGTAAATATGATAAATGAAAAGTTAAAATGTTATGGCACATTAATATATTTATGTACTTGTAAACTCAATCTCCATTTGGGATTTGCTTTAATATAATCAATAATTAATGGCGTTACTGTTGCAGCTTTGTCCCATTCTGGTTGTAGATATAATTTGCAATTGGGATTCATTTGTGCAGCATAAGTTTCTGCCCAATCAAAATCTGTTTTATTAAAAACAACTATTTTAAGTTCGTTTGCTAATGGTAAAATTTCGAGCAATGGTGCTTTAAACTTTTTGGGGGAAAGACAAATCCAATTCCAATTACCACTTAATGGTGAGGAACCAGAAGTTTCTATATTCGTCTCAAAACCCTTTGCCTGCAAGGCTTTGATTAATTCATCTAAATTGTGCATTAGGGGTTCGCCACCAGTTATTACAACTAAAGGTTTCTCGTTTTCAACTTCATTCTTTGTACTTCGTACTTCCTGTATTACCTTCTCAACAATCTCATTTACGCTAAATTTTGGATGAGCATCAGCATTCCAACTTTCCTTTACATCGCACCAAACACAGCCTACATCGCAGCCACCAAGTCTAATAAAATAAGCAGCTCTACCTTGATGGTATCCTTCACCTTGAAGCGTATAAAAGGACTCCATTACAGGAAGTTTGGTATCAATATTTATTTCTTCTACAATCAATTTCTTTTATTTAGGTACGACTCCAATGGAGTCTATTCTTATTATGTATTACGCTATTGAGGTGTGATTCCTACGGAATCAATTTTATACAAATGGACGTGCCTCTAACTTGGTACTTTATTTATTGAGATACGCTTTCATTGTGTTTTTCAACAATCCTGCAATGGTCATTAATCCTACACCACCTGGCACAGGTGTTAATGCACTAGCTTTTATGGCTACATCATTAAAATCTATATCTCCTTTTATTCTAAAACCTTTTGCAGCAGTTGCATCATCAACTCGTGTAATACCCACATCAATTACTACTGCACCTTGCTTTACCATATTTGCTTTTATCATTCCAGGGTTACCAATTGCTGATACTAAAATATCAGCACTAGCACAAATTGCCTCTAGATTTTCTGTGTAGCTGTGGCAAATAGTTACAGTACAATTTCCCTGTTTGTGATTACCACTTAATAAAATACTCATAGGTCTGCCAACAATATTACTTCTACCAATTACCACTGCATTTTTGCCTTTTGTTTCAATGTTAAAATATTCTAACATTAGCATAATGCCATAAGGAGTTGCAGGTACAAAATTTGGAATACCTTGCACCAATTTTCCGGCATTAATTGGATGAAAACCATCAACATCTTTTGTTGGCGAAATGGTTTCAATTACTTTTTGCTCGCTTATATGTTTTGGCAAAGGAAGTTGCACTAAAATACCATCAATGGCATCGTCATTATTTAGTTTGATAATAGCTTCTAGCAGCTCACTTTCGCTAACATCATTATCAAAACGAATAAGGCTTGAACGAAAACCAATTTCGCTACAATTTTTAACCTTGCTGGCAACATAGGTTTCGCTTGCTCCATTATTACCCACTAAAATAGCAGCCAAATGTGGTACACGTTTTTGGTCTTCTTTCAGTTTTTTTACCTGAATAATTAATTCATCTTTTACAGCTTGCGAAGCAATTTTTCCATCTAAGATTATCATTTTGCAAAAATAAGAATGATACTGCGTAAAGCAGCTTAATTGTATGTAGAATATGATTCAATATGATTGTTTATTAAAAATTGAGTAATTTTTCAAATTTTACCCTCTTACTCAGCTACAGAAACAGTGCGATTAAAATTTTCTTCTAGCGATATAAAAGTTTCTGTGCGTTCAATACCTGCAATGTTTTGCAATTTATCGTGCAACACTTGCCTTAGTTGCTGAATATCTTTACAAACAATTTCTGCAAACATACTGTAGTTGCCAGTTGTATAGCTAAGTCTAACAATTTCGGGAATCTTTTTTAGCTCTTTTGCTACAGCATCATACAAAGAGCTTTTTTCTAAATAAACACCAATAAATGCTACCACATCGTAACCAAGCATTTTAAGATCGGCAACTAATTTTCTTCCTTTAACAATATTAAGTTCTTCCAATTTTTTTATACGAACATGAATGGTACCACCCGATACAAAAAGTTTTTTACCCAAATCGGCATACGAAATATCAGCATTTTCCATCATTGCTTGAATTATTTGTAAATCTAATTTGTCAATATTTAATCTAGCGTTCATTTTGTATATTATTTCAAACAAAAGTAATAAAAATTAAATAATATCTATATTTTTAAAATTATTGTATAAATATTTCTAACATATTGATGACTTGCTTTAACATTGCATTACAAACAAAGAAATAGATCTTTATACTGTGGGGTGATGAAATTTTTGGCAGACATGCCCTCTTGTCTCGGGGGTGAGGATTACAGGATAAACGATGGATAATGGGTTGACCACAACGCTAGCTATGTCCATTGGCTAACTGCCTCGTGAAGGTTCGACCCCTTCCCCTACAGCAATAAAAAAACCTTGATTATTAAAATAATCAAGGTTTTTTTATTATTGAAAAGGTCTATTCTATAGACTTCGCTTAATTTCTTCCTCTTCGTAAGCAACAACAGTATCACCAGGTTGAATATCAGTAAACCCTTTAATGGTTAATCCACACTCGTAATTATTGTTAACTTCTTTAACATCATCTTTAAAACGTTTCAAACTAGCTAATTCTGCATAACCACCTTCCTGTCTTGGGTAAATTAAAATTCCATCACGGAACACTTTAATTTTATGGTCGCGTTTAATTTTGCCTTCTGTAACATAGCTACCAGCAACAGTTGCTTTATCAAATTTGAATACCTCACGTATTTCAACAGTTGCAACCTCACGCTCCTCAACCTTAGGTTCAAGCATACCTTCCATTGCAGCTTTGATTTCCTCAATCGCTTTGTAAATGATAGAATATTGCTTAATTTGAACACCTTCGTTTTCTGCAAGTTTATTTGCTTGAGAAGATGGACGAACATTAAAGCCAATAAGAATTGCATCAGATGCAGCAGCTAATAGAACATCACTTTCAGAAATTTGTCCAACTGCTTTTAACACTACTTTGATGGCTACTTCAGGAGTAGATAGCTTTTGCAAACTATCACTTAATGCCTCAACTGAACCATCCACATCACCTTTAATAATAATGTTTAATTCTTTAAAGTTACCAAGTGCCAAACGTCTGCCAATTTCATCAAGGGTAATGTGTTTTCTTGCTCTCAAACCTTGCTCACGTGAAATTTGGGCACGTTTGGTTGCTATTTCTTTGGCAGCAGCTTCATCTGTATAAACTTTAAATTTCTCTCCAGCTTGTGGGGCTCCATTTAATCCTAATATTACAACAGGTGTTGATGGTGGAGCTGATTTAACGCGTTGATTACGCTCGTTAAACATTGCTTTAACACGCCCATAAAACTGACCAGATACAATTAAATCTCCTTGATTTAAAGTGCCACCTTGAACCAGAATTGTAGCCACATAGCCCTTTCCCTTATCAAGAGATGCTTCTATAATAGTACCAGAACCTTCTCGTTTTGGGTTTGCTTTTAATTCTAATAACTCAGCTTCTAGTAATATTTTTTCTAATAATAAATCTACGTTTAATCCTTTTTTGGCACTTAATTCTTGAGATTGGAATTTACCTCCCCAACTTTCTACTAAAATATTCATTTGAGAAAGTTGCTCGTAAATTTTTTGAGGATTAGCACCGTCTCTATCCATTTTATTAACTGCAAATATCATTGGAACACTTGCAGCTTGTGCATGGCTTATGGCTTCTTTTGTTTGAGGCATAACTGCATCATCTGCTGCAACAACGATTACAGCAATATCTGTAACTTTTGCACCTCTTGCACGCATTGCTGTGAAGGCTTCGTGACCAGGGGTATCAAGGAATGTGATATTTTTTCCATTGCTTGGTAGGGTTACTTCATAAGCTCCAATATGCTGTGTTATTCCGCCAGACTCTCCAGCTACTACATTAGCACTTCTAATATAGTCTAGCAACGAGGTTTTACCGTGGTCAACGTGTCCCATAATGGTCACAATTGGTGGACGTGAAACTAATTCATCTGGATTGTCTTCATCTTCTTCATATTCTTCTTCAATATCGTCAACACTAGTGAATTCTACTTCAAAATTAAATTCGCTAGCCACTAATTCAATAACTTCTGCATCTAACCTTTGATTAATGGATACCATTATACCAAGATTCATACACTTGCTGATAATGTCTGTAAATCCAACATCCATTAGATTTGCAAGTTCACTAACAGTTACAAATTCTGTAACTTGTAGCTTATTATCGTCTCTTTCATTGCCTTCATTTTCTGCAGCTTCTCTACGCTTATCTCTTCTATTTTTAGCTTTTAAATTTCTGCCTCCACGCCCACTGTTACCAGCAAGTTTGGCTTGTGTTTCTTTAATTTTAGCTTGAATCTCGTTTTTATCAATTTCTCTGTCGTCTTTTCTTATCTCTATTCTAACACCAGTTCTTGCACCTCCAGGTCTGTTTGGTTGTCCTCCACCTGGTCTATTCTGTCCACCACCAGGTCTTCCCCCTTGTTGTCCTCCACCACGATTAAATCCTCCACCTGCATTATTCCCTCCTTGTTGCCCTCCTCTATCGTCTTTTCTAAAGTCAACATGCTGAATATTAGAGCCTTTTTTATCGATAGGTATACGTTTACGCTTTGCCAAATCATCTTTTGTAGCTGGCTTAGGACGTGTGTCGTTATCTTTTGGCAATTCTATTTTGCCTAAAATTTTGGGTCCAGTTAGTTTTTCAACTTCAATATTTTCAATAACTCCAGCAGCTGTTTCTGTTTGTTCCTCTACAACTGGATTCTCTTCAGCTACAACAGGCATTTTGAAAATTTCTTCTACAGATTTAGGTGGTTGAGGTTTAATTACAACAACTTGTTCTGCCACCTTTTCTACTTCTTCAACTACAGGAACTGATGCAACGATTTCTTTTGGTTGTGCTGCAGTTTCTTCTTCCTTTTTCTTCTTTACTCCTTTTTTGGGTTTAGTGGAGGAGTCTATGGCACTTAAGTCTATTTTTCCTGTAATTCTTGGCCCTTCAAGTTCAGGTGCTTCAATTTTTAGGGTTTCTGGTTGTTGTTTTTCATCTAAAACAATAGGCATTTCAGTAGTAACAATTTCCTTTGTTGCTATTGGCTCTACTTTAACTTCAACAACAACTGGCTTGGGTTGTTCAATTTCAATTACAACTTCGGGCACAATTGGTTCTACAATTGGAGCTACATCTACTACAGGAGTTGGAGTAACAACAGGAACTACTTTTACAGTTTTGGCTACTTCTTTTTTAGAAATAGAAATATCTTCTTCATCTTTCTTCTTTCTTGGTTCACCACTTCCTGCCTTTGGTATTTCAACCAAATCTGCTTTGTTTTTAGCTGCTTTATCATTACTAAACTCTGCCTGAAGAGAATGGTACATTCCCTCGGTGAGCTTAGCAGTATCTTTTAATTCATCTTTAGCAAACCCCTTCTTCACTAAAAAATCAATAAGGGTATCTCTACCAATATTGAACTCTTTAGCTGCTGCTAATAATCTCGGTAATTTTTGTTCTGACATTCAGTTTTATTTGAGAAAAATTGATTTATTTTTTTGGAGTGTTCATTATAGTTTTTGAGTTACCCCATCAATTGTTTCTTTATTTTTATTTTATCAACATTCAATTTAACAACTCGTTGTACTTTAGACTAGTTTAATTAGTCTTTTCTATCTACTTCTTCTTGCAAAATTCTTCTAACATCTGCAATGGTTTCTTTTTCTAAATCAGTTCTTCTTTCTAGTTCAGAATCACTCAATTTTAATACACTTTGAGCTGTATCACAACCCACACGTTTGAATTCATCAATAATCCATTGATCAATTTCGTCCGAGAACTCGTCTAAATCAAAGTCGAATTGTTCTACTTGCTCTTCATCTTCTCTGTAAACGTCAATTTCATATCCTGTAAGCTCGCAAGCTAGTTTTATATTCACTCCTCTACGACCTATTGCCAAGCTTACTTGATCTGCTTTTAAGTAAACATCTGCCTGCATTTTATCAGTATCTAAATTCATATAGCTGATTTTAGCTGGCGTTAAAGAACGTTGAATTAGTAATTGAATATTGTTAGTAAAATTAATTACATCTATATTTTCATTTTTTAACTCTCTTACTATACCGTGTATACGGCTTCCTTTCATACCCACACAAGCACCTACTGGATCTATTCTATCATCGTAGCTTTCAACTGCAACTTTAGCTCTTTCGCCAGGCTCTCTAACTATTTTCTTAATAGAAATTAATCCGTCAAAAATTTCGGGAACTTCAATTTCTAATAATTTCGATAAAAATAATGGACTTGTTCTAGATAAAATAATTACTGGAGTATTATTTTTTAAATCAACTCTTGCTACTACTGCCCTAGTGTTTTCACCTTTTTTAAAATAATCTGTTGGAATTTGTTCAGATTTTGGAAGAATTAATTCATTTCCTTCTTCATCTAAACATAGTACTTCTTTTTTCCAAACTTGATATATTTCTGCAGATACTATTTCTCCAATTCTATCTTCATATTTCTTTTTAAGAGCCTCTTTCTTTAAATCGCCAATTCTACTTGCCAATGTTTGTTTTGCTGCAAGAATTGCACGACGACCAAAATCGTATAAATCAACCTCTTGCATTAATTCTTCTCCAACTTCAAAATCTGGCTCAATTTTAATAGCCTCACTGTAAGAAACTTCTTGATTTGGATCGTTCACATCATCGTCATCCATAATCATCCTTCTACGAATGATTTCTAAATCTCCTTTTTCAGCATTAACGATTACGTCAAAGTTTTCATCACTACCGTATTTCTTGCGTAGTAATGTTTTAAAAACGTCTTCTACAACTTTCATCATCGTAGGTCTATCGATACTTTCAGCATCTTTAAACTCCTGAAATGCATCAATTAAATTAATACTTGCCATACATATACTATTTTCTAATTTATATTTAAGATTAATATTAAAACAACTATTTGTAACAAACCATACATTATTTAAAACCTTATTTGAACTAAGGCTGATTTTACTTTATCTAATGGCACTAAAACTTGTTGTGTAACAGCTTTTTTTCCTTTGCCTTCAACTGTTTCAATAATAATATCTGTTTCTGTAACTTCAATTAATTTGCCTTCAATTTTGCTTTCATCTTTAAATTCAATCTCCAAAAACCTTCCAATATTTTTTTTGTATTGTCTATTTAATTTTAAAGGCTCGTCAACACCCGGACTAGATACTTCTAAACTAAAATCACCCTCAGGATATAAGCCAGTTTCTTCAATTGACTTGCATATTCTTCTGTTGATTCTAACACACTTTTCAATGGTAATTCCATTATCTCCATCTACAAAAATTTTAATATTATTGGTAGGTTTTATTTTTACGCTTACACAAAATATTTCGGGCTCTTCAACTAAAATATTTTCTAAAAAAATATGTATTTGTTCTAATGGTGTTAACATATATAATACAATTGAAAAAAACAGAAGGGAACGATTATCGTTCCCTTCTACATTCACTCTACGTTGCAAAAGTAAGGGTAAGATGCCCTAAAAAAAATTAAAGTTTTATTATGAAATTGTTTTAGTGAAGTTTCCTGCAAAAGTGGAAAATTTTATAGCGTATTAAAACTGCATTTTTTGATTTGCTAATATATGATTGATAATATTCAGTGGTAGTTAATTGTTTAGTTGCTTGTGTCTTATTGTAGTGTAATAAAAAGTTTCAATGCATATAAAAATAAATAGTTCAAATACTCCTTTGTTTAATAGTTCTAATGATAAATAATTTCGATGTTGGATTTTAAAGAGTGATTCTACAAAATGCATTATCCCAATAATTTCCTATTCTACTTTACTTCAAATAATATTTTATATGCAAGGAATGTGTTGGTAAATTATTTGCAAGCATATTGTGTACCTCTACTTGAATGAAAAATGAGTCTATCACAGTTATTCATTATAGCTAGACACCTTTTAGTGCTTTAAGTAGTGCAATATTTTCAAGGCTTTCTTTACTTTTAAAGCAGTTTTTTTTCACGTCATCTAATTTTTCTTTTTTATAATCTTTTTTCAAACGTGTAATATTTTTTGAAAAAATACCTAATTTATCTGCTTTTCACTGTAGCTCTTTGCAATGAATACTTAATTCTATAGCTTCAATCTTAAAGTCTAAACTGTAACTTTTTTCTAATTGTTCCATAATGTCAAATAAACCTAAATACCTTAATTTTCGCTACTAAAGTTTGCAGCTCCAAACTAGTATTATATCCCAACCCTACGAAAACCAATATTACTGTAACAGGTAAAGGGATAAGACAAATAGAAATATTTGACGTTATGGGCAAAAAAGTAATGGCTAAAGAACTCAACAATACGGATAAAGTGAATATTGATATTGCAACACTAAATAAAGGTTTATTTTTGGTTAGGGTAATTGAGTTAAATGGAAAAGTCAATACACAAAAGCTTATAAAAGAATAGCTATGGAACAATCAATAAACATAACAGCAAAGTGCCCTTGCAGGGTGCTTTGCTGTTTACTTATTTGTTTAATGTTCGTTTCAGTTAAAGCACAAACCAACCTTGTTCCCAACCCAAGTTTTGAACAATACACAACCTGCCCTACTGCAACCAGGGCTGACAAGCCTGATTATTGGTTTAAACCAGATTTAAGAGGAGCGGCTTATTGTAATGCTTGTTCTAGCTCACCGTATGTAGGAGTACCTTATAATCTACCAGTAGGTGATACTGGCTTTCAGTATGCAAGAACAGGAAGTGCATATATTGGAATGTTCTATTTAAATGGAGCAAACTTGAGGAATTACTACGAGGTGCAGTTGTGGGATAGCCTAAGGCAGGGGCAATACTATTACGCCGAATGTTTTGTAAGCCTTCAAAATCCCTTCAGACGTGCTTGCAATAATCAATCTATGCTGTTCACTAAAAATGCGGTATACGTTGACACCGCAAATGCAGTTGCCCTATTGCCAGCCAATCCACAAATAACAAATTATGGCAATCCCATTATCAAGGACACCCAAAACTGGGTAAGGGTAAGCGGCATATTTAAGGCACAAGGTGGGGAACAGTATTTAACATTGGGAAATTTTAAGAATGATGCGAATACAGCTTTTTCTATTGTAAAACCTACTGGTTATTATGGTGCAGGTTATTATGTAGATGATGTTGCTGTATATGCTTTAGATAGTTTTTGCCTAAAAGCTGATGCAGGAAAAGATATTACCATTCAACAAGGCGATAGTGCATTTATAGGCAGTTACACCAATGGTATAGACAGTTTAAAATGGTATGCTAATGGTACTTCACTAATTGACAGTTTACGTCCAGGCTTTTATGTACATCCAAATAGCACCACATTATATGTTTTGCACCAAATAGTAAATGGTTGTTTCAGTAGTGATACTGTTTATGTAAATGTTCTACTCCCTTTAGAATTCATTAGCTATAATTTAGTTTCATCATTGCAAGACAAGAAGCAATCCATTGAAAACATCTGGCAAACAGTCAACGAAATAAACGTTTCACACTTTAATATTCAACACTGTACAAACGGTAAAGACTTTTCAATTATCGGCAATGTAAAAGCACAAAACAAAATAACAAACGACTATACCTTTATTGATGAAACTCCAAACGAAGGATTGAATTATTATCGAATTCAAAGCGTAGATTTTGATGGAAGACAACAATACACTGAAACAAAAACTATAAAGTATAAGCCACAAGTCATAAACGGCATTAGTATTTATCCAAACCCAGCTACAACTAATATAAACATTACATCACAGCAATTTATTCAACAAATAAAATTAATAAATCAATTAGGGCAAACATTACAACAATTCAATAATTTAAACACCAAGAACAAAACAATAAACATCGAGCAATTTTCAAAAGGCGTTTATGTTGTTCAAATTGTTACTTCAAACGGAGAAATAAAAACACAGAAAATTGTGATTAAATAACTTATTTCACCTTAAATTTTACTAAACAAAAAATATACTATGCCTACTACACAAAGAGAAATTCGTCTTTACAATTGTTCCAATGTTGTAATGTTCACAACAAGTTCAACGGTTATTGAAAATGCTAAAACGCACAAAGCCAACCTTATTTGAAAACTTTCTATTTAGGCAGACACATCTTTTCCAAACCTTGAAAAACGTGGGGATTACTTTTGAAAAAAATAATTAGGTATTAATACGGCCGAAGACCTGCGTAAAACAACACAGTTGTTAAAAGTAATTGAAAAAAAGCACTAAAAGTATTGGGTGATGTTAAAGTACAAGTAGAAGCCGATTTTGTAAAAACAAAGGCTCTACAAAAAGAAATACTTACCAACTTAGGTTTCTCAACTCTTAGAAGCATCCTCGCTTCGCAGATTTTATAAAGTTGCTTGTAGCAATAACTAAACAAATTCTCACAAAATAATCACCTGACAGGGTTTTGTATAGTTCAAACACAAAAAAGCCTCAACAAATGAATGTTGAGGCTTGAATAAATATGGCAGCTACCTACTCTCCCAGGAAAACCCAAGTACCATCGGCCATAAGGGGCTTAACTGCTCTGTTCGGAATGGGAAGAGGTGAACACCCTTGGCAAAACCACCATAAAAAGGTAAAATGTATGACATAAAAGATGATATCAATACTACTAAACTTCGTACCTCATACTTCTAAAATCGTACATCAATAAGATCATATTGGAAAAACTCATAATCAAAACCATCTACTAATTCTGGGATTTTAAAACCCTAGTAAATGTATAAAAAATAAAGCATACGGGCAATTAGTACTACTTGGCTTTGTTGTTACCAACTTT
>JBMLRA010000207.1:0-4803 GCA_049241265.1 Chitinophagaceae bacterium | reverse complement strand
GCTTATCAATGGCTTTCAAATCGCTTCTATTGTTATAAAACAATGTACTATCAAAACTGAATGAAGAATAATCACTCCACACAATAGATGTGTCAATTTGAAAGTAGGAAAGTGGATTTCTGTTCATTAAAGCATTTAACTTAATCCTTCGGTCTCGTATTTCGCTTTCATACATCAACTGCATATTTTGCGAATAGCCTAATGCTGCTTTGGCTTTGTAGTAAGCACTAATTTTTTCGAGACCATTTTTATACCTTACCTCTGCATTTTTAATCATAAAATCTAAAAGCTCTTCATTGGCTTTGGTAATTGTTAATCTTTTTTGAAGTATTATCCAGTCATAATAATATTGTTTTGCTTGCTGTACCAGTTCGTTCAAATTTGCATTTTTCTTTTCCTTTTCTACTGAAGACATTGCATTCATATATGCTTCATCTGCTTTCAGTTTCTTTTTGTTGGGAAACATTTGTTCGGCTGAAAACATTACCGAACCCATACCTAAAATTTCACCATCTCTTTTCCAGAGATTTACATTGTAGGGTGTCATAAACTGCCCAAAACCAACGGTTGGTGGCATCCAACTTTTAGCACCTTTTGCAGCTTCGTCCATTGAACGAATTTCGTTATTGTACATAGCCACCAAAGGATGTTTTTTTTCTATGCTATCAACGATGGTATTTAATGTAAAAGTCTGTGTATATCCATATTTTGCTATGATAAGCAGTAAGGATAATAGAAAATATTTATTCTTTAACATCGATTAAATCAATTTTTCCTTTGCGTTTAAGTTCTCTTTCCTTTACTATTTCAAACACAACGGGGGTTATAAGTAATACATAAATTGTAGAAGTAATGGTACCACCAATAAGTGGAATGGCAATAGGTCGCATCATATCGCTGCCAACACCTGTTGCCCATAATATTGGAATTAACCCAAATAAGCCAACACTTACAGTCATCAATTTAGGACGAAGCCTCTTTACAGAGCCATCCATTACGAATTTTCTAATGATAGAAGGGTTAAGTGTTTCTTTTGAGTTGCCGTGTTCTTTTACCATCTCAATCATTGCAGTATTTAGATATATAGTCATTAGCATTGCAGTCTCTACAGCCATACCAAAAAGAGCTATAAAACCTACTGCAACTGCAACAGATAAATTTACATTATAGAAATAAACCATAAATACACCCCCAATTAAAGCAAATGGCACTGTAATCATTGTAATTAATGATTCTTTAAAGGAATGATAGGTAAAATACAATACAATAAAAATGATTATAATAACAATTGGCATTATCATTTTTAAAGTACGGTTTGCTCTGATTTGATTTTCCCATTGCCCACTCCATTCTAAAAAATACCCTTTAGGTAGTCTGGTTAAAAGGGTATTTAATTTTTTCTGTGTTTCGTTTACTGTACTTCCCAAATCTCTGTCTCTTACATTAAATAGCACTGTACCACGTAGCATCGCATTTTCAGAATTTATCATAGGTGGTCCATCGCTTAAAGAAATATTGGCTACCGACTCTAAAGGAATAGTTCCAAACTGCATTGTTTGTACTTGCAAACTTTTTATTGCTGTAATGCTATTTCTAAAATCTTGTCCATAGCGTGCATTTACAGAGAATCTTTGCCTGCCCTCTATGGTTGTGGTTAGTTTCATACCACCCAATGCACTTTCTACAACAGCATTTACATCATCAACAGTAAGTCCATATCTACCAATTTCATCTCTTTTTACAGTTATATCTATATATTTACCTCCAGTAATTGGTTCGACATACAAATCTTTAACTCCATCAATACCCTCCAACTCTTTTTTTATTTTTTGAGAAAACTCATAAATAGTATCTAAGTTTTGTCCATATACTTTTACACCAACATCGGTACGAATACCTGTTGAAAGCATATTGATACGATTAATAATAGGCATTGTCCAGCCGTTTGTTGTGCCCGGAATCTGAAGTTTTGCATTTAATTCATTGATGATGTCATTTTTTGTAATACCCTTTCGCCACTCATTCTGTGGCTTTAGTAATATGATTGTTTCTATCATACTAATAGGCGAATTATCAGTAGCTGTATTGGCTCTACCAGCTTTGCCTAAAACGTGAACTACTTCAGGAACAGACCTTATGATTTTATCTTGAACTTGTAATATTCGTTTTGTTTCTGAGTTTGAAACATCTGGTAGTGTTACTGGCATAAACAGAAGCGAGCCTTCATCCAATGGTGGCATAAATTCTGACCCTAATTTAGTCATCATTATTCCACCAACTGCTAATGCAACAATATTGATAGCGATAGTAGTTTTTCTCCATTTTAAACAAAAGCTTAAAATAGGGGTATAGATTTTTTCTAAAAAACTGGTTATAGGATTTGATTGTTCTGGCTTTAACCTGCCTTTTAAAAGAAATGAAATAAGTACAGGCGTAAGAGTTATAGCTAAAAAAGCATCTATGAGCAAGATGAATGTTTTTGTCCAAGCCAATGGGTGAAAAAGTTTACCCTCCATACCAGTCAACATAAATACAGGAAGGAAAGAAGTAACTACAATAATAGTTGAATAAAAGACACCCGGACCTACTTGTTTAGAAGATGATTCGATAATATTTAATCTTTCTTCCTCACTTAAAGGGTCTATTTTTTTTGTGAATATTTTTTTTAAATTCATCTTCATCACTTAACTTGTTTTTGATTCTTGACTATGACTAATGTGCCTGTAGGCATTTTCTACCATTACGATACCATCATCCACAACCACCCCAATTGCCAATGCAATACCTGTTAAAGACATAATATTTGATGAAATGCCAAAAATTTCGAGAAATATAAAGCCAGCAGACACTGATATTGGTAATTGAATAAGAATGATTAATGCACTACGCCAATGAAATAGAAAAATAATAACTACAATTGATACAGTAATCATTTCTTCAAAAAGGGTACCTTTTACCGATTCAATGGCTGCTTCAATAAGGGTACTTCGGTCGTAAGAAGTTTTGAAAGTAACGCCTTCAGGTAATCCCTTTTGAACTTCCTTCATTTTTTCTTTCACTGCATTAATTACTTTATCAGCATTTTCGCCATATCTCATTACCACTATTCCACCAACTACTTCTCCTTTACCATCCATATCAAAAATACCTAGCCTTAAATCTCCACCTGTTTGCACTGAACCAATGTCTTTGACTCTAATCGGAATTCCGTTATTATTACTAATGGCAATATTTTCTATGTCGGTTAGACTCTTTATATAACCAAGCCCCCTTATAATGTATGCCATACTACTGATTTCAAACTTTCTTCCTCCAACATCATTATTATTGGCTTTAACTTTATTCATCACATCCATTAAGGTTAGGTTGTAGAACTGAAGTTTAACAGGGTCTATTACAATTTGATATTGCTTTTCAAAACCTCCAAATGAAGCTACTTCTGCCACACCTGGTACTGTTTGTAAGGCAAGTTTTACATACCAATCCTGTAAGGCTCTTTGTTCGCCTAAGTCCATTTTAGGTGCATCAATATGATACCAGTATATATGTCCAACACCTGTGCCATCAGGACCTAATGAAGGGGTTACACCTTGTGGCAAAAGTCTTTGAGCATAGTTCAATCGTTCTAAAACTCTTGTTCTTGCCCAATAGATATCTACATTATCTTCAAAAATGATATACACAAAGCTCATCCCAAACATAGAGGTACCACGCACATTTTTTATTTTTGGGATACCTTGAAGATTACTTACTAAAGGATAAGTAACTTGGTCTTCTATCACTTGAGGACTTCTACCCATCCATTCAGTAAAAACAATAACCTGATTTTCGCTTAAATCGGGAATGGCATCGATAGGGTTTTGCTTGATTGAATAAACACCATAGGCAAATAGTGCTGCTGACAAAAGCAGCACTATTACTCTATTTTTTAGTGAAATTGAAATTAATTTTTCAACCATTTTATTTTTGTTTAGTATTCTTTTTTTACAGAGCCACAACTAATCATTTTGCTACCGAAGTATGGATTTTTAATTTCCTTAAATTCACTAATCCATATAGCACCTTTGCCATCATCATACATTGGGCAAAAGTCTTGATAGAGTTTTTGAGATGTGCCAAATGTTTTAACAAGGTCTTCAACATCTTTACTTAACAAAGCAAAGTGTTCACGTTGATGGTCGAGCTTACCTGCATTTGAGCCTATATGTTCTGCATTTTCTTTGGTTTCATCTGCTATATCCATATAGGTTTTCATCTGCTCGTTTGATAAACTTTTCATATCAATTTTTGCTAATGCTGCCACTATGTTATTGCCTGCATTTGCTGCTTCTTTTGTGTCGTCTTTTGTTAAAGCATTTTTTAGTTTAAGATAATTGGCAACTACTTCATTTATAGCAGTATTTGTGCTTTGGGCTGAAGTTGGTTTGCTTTCTGTTGTTTTAGTATTTTCTTTAACTGGCACAGAGAGTTCCATTTGGCATTTTGAACACTTATCGCCTTTTTTTCCTGTTACTTCTGGGTGCATTGAACAAGCATATTGTTGTTCTGCACTTGGTGGGGTTGCTACTTCTTTTGTAGTAGTAGTGTCTTTTACAGTTTCTGTTTTTGTGTTGGTTGAACTGCAAGCTGTGAACACGAAAGCCATTGCTATGGCTGAAATGATTGTATTTTTCATTTTTTTATTTTTTATAATTGTTATTAATGTGTTGCTATTGGCAACACTTTTTTTTGAAAAGATTTTTGAATTGTTTGTATATCCATTTTAAGAATTTCAATTTATAATGTTACTTTAAAAATTTGAAC
>JBMLRA010000206.1:0-7545 GCA_049241265.1 Chitinophagaceae bacterium | reverse complement strand
TTTTTTTATTGACCATATTAACAAAATGTTATATTTTTAATGCATCAATTGTTTAAAACGTGACTGAACAATCTTTAATACAAGCCTGTACACAAAATAACGCTGCTGCACAGCGTGAATTGTACAACCGTTTCAGCGGCTTGCTTTTTAGTGTTTGTTACAGATATGCTGCAAATAGAGAAGATGCAGAAGATATGCTACAAGAAACTTTTGTTAAAGTATTTACCCGTATTAATAGTTTTGAAAACAAAGGCAATTTTGAAGGTTGGCTAAAAAAGATTGTAATTAATACTTGCATTAATTACTTGAAAAAAAATAAAAAGTTTACAGATAATATTAGTTTAGAAAATGCTCAAAATATTGACGTAAAAGAAGAAAGTATTGCTAGCAAACTATTGGGAAAGCAAGTAATTGAATGTTTAACAATGCTGCCTATTGGTTACAGAACAATTATAAATTTGTATTCTATTGAAGGATTTAGCCATAAAGAAATTGCCACAATGCTTGAAATAGAAGAAAGCACAAGCAGGAGTCAATACTTACGTGGAAAAGCAATTTTAGAATCTATTTTAACTAAGAAAAAAATAATTAATCCTACTGGCGAAAAACTAGAATGGATAACATTACTTAACAGTTAGTATTTTATAAATGAATAATAATTTTAACACTAACGATTCGCTTGATCAGCTTCTACAAAATGAGGCCGAAAAGCATCGTATGTACCCATCTGATAAAGTGTGGGAAAACATTCGTGTTGAACTACACGGTAAACCCAAATGGCCAGCATTATTCATTATTTTTCTTTCAATTGTTGGAGCATTAACAATTGCTACTGTCATCAACTACCCCCCACAAAAATTTTTAGTTAAAACGTTTGAAAATAACAACACTTTAAAACAAACTTCATTAGTTACTATTGCCCCTAAACAAACAAGTGAAATAAAGCAGCATTATCCAATAAGAAAATTACAAATAAATACACATCAAGAACCTTCACCATTTATTGCAAATAGCTACACTCCTACTGCAATAACTAATACTAATTTAGTAACTGTTAATAATGAATCTGTTATTAGTGAAACTATTAATAGCGACAATTCAATTACATATTCTAAAGCACCTACATCAACAAATAGCAAGGTTGGTTTCGAAAAAAATAACGAAGCCAATTTGCAAGAAATCGCTAACAACACAACAAATAATATAGCTACTAACAACGAAAATCCAAGTATAGCAAATAATGACACAGATATTACTGAAACAATTGTTTTAGCCAATATCAATACATCAAAAGACAATATTGTAACTAACAGTGATGATGCTAAAAAATATTTAAACCAATTCAAAAGCAGTAAAACAGCAAAAAATAAAAATTCAAATAGTAGATGGAAATGGCAAGCTTATTTAACTCCATCTATTAGTTATAGAACCCTTGAGGATGACAAAGCAAGACTAAACTACACAACCAATCAAGCAGATAGATTAGCTTTAAAATCTAATGTAAATGATGTTGTAAAACATAAAGCTGCTTTGGGTGCAGAGTTTGGTGTTGCTGTAATGTATGGTTTAACAAAAAACTTTTATGTAAAATCTGGGTTACAATTTAATGCTCGTCAATATGGTATTGACGCTTACCGAGATGCAGGGCAAGCAACATTTGCTTTTGTACAAAATAATCAATTAAATGCAGTAAGTTTTCAGGCAGCTTACACCACAAAGCAAGGCTCAGATGAAACTAAATTAGAAAATACAATGTATCAATTTTCTATGCCAGTTGGTTTTCAATGGGATTTTATTAATGGCGAAAGATGGGGTTTAGGTGCAGCAGCTACAGTGCAACCAACCTATACTTTTAATAAAAATGTTTATGTTGTTTCTACTGATTATAAATACTACGCCGACGGTACTCCATTTTTTCGTCGTTGGAATGTAAACACAAGTATTGAGTTGTACTTAACACTTAAATCAAAATCTGACAAGTGGTTTTTTGGTCCACAAGTTAGATACCAACAATTACCAACCTATAATGATATTTATCCAATTAAAGAATATCGTGTCGATTATGGAATTAAATTCGGATTCTTAAAATCTTTGCCTTAGTTACTGCCTCTATTTATTGTTAATTTGCACTAATTTATTTTACTTATGTATAAATTTATTTGTGTTCTTTTTTCAATAATTGTAATTGGCATCTCTTGTAAAAACAAACAAGAAAACAAGCCCTCTGTTAATAACACACAAAGTGACTCTACTACTAGCTTTCCAATTATGGAGTTATTTAGAGAAGATGCAAACGATGCTGAAAAAACACCTTATTTCAAGTATAAAATTACTACACAGGCTGGGCAAAAGAAGAGGCTTGATTCTGTAGCTTTAACCATTGATGATTTTTCAAAAATAATTGCTCCATTAATGAAAATTGATGTTTCAAGCAAAACAGAAAAGGGAAAATACAAGGAAATTGCTTTTCACGATTTGTCAACAAAAAGTTATTCAG
This sequence comes from Chitinophagaceae bacterium, assembly GCA_049241265.1. Classification (GTDB taxonomy): domain Bacteria; phylum Bacteroidota; class Bacteroidia; order Chitinophagales; family Chitinophagaceae; genus CAIVPM01. The sequence goes on along the minus strand of JBMLRA010000206.1, from coordinate 5,048 downwards.
TTATAACAACAGCCATAGAAAAAAATACTGAATTAAAAAGTATGACGGCTTTATTGAATGATGAAACCAATAAACTAAAGTCAATTTATTTTGTAACAGAAAAAGAAAGTGCAGATACGGCATCTAGAATTACATATTTCTGGAAAGTGAATAAAAGCCTTCGTATTGTTAGGTCTATACAAGTAAAAGGACAACTAAAAGAAACTATTGAATTTATTAACTGGAACGATACAGAAAATCAATAATGACAGCTGAAACCTTTGCTAGCATTGCTCCTACACTTCCTCATCAACCTGGTATTTATAAATATTTTGATGCTGGCAATACTATTATTTATGTTGGCAAAGCAAAAGATTTACGTAAAAGGGTTAGTTCTTATTTCAACAAAAATCAAAACAGTTTTAAAACAATAGAACTTGTTGAACGAATTGAGCGAATTGAATTTACAATTGTAAACACCGAGCAAGATGCTTTATTGCTTGAAAATTCTTTAATAAAACAATATCATCCAAAATATAATATTAGTTTAAAAGACGATAAAACATACCCTTTTATTGTTATAAAAAAAGAACCATTCCCTAGAGTTTTTTTTACAAGAAGAAAGATAAATGATGGGTCAGAATATCTTGGTCCATTTACATCAGTTTTTTATGTTAGGGAATTATTACAATTTGTAAAACAATATGTTCCTTTAAGAACTTGCAAACTCAATCTAACACAAAATAATATTGCTAGTAATAAATTTAAAGTTTGTTTAGAATATCATTTAGGTAACTGCAATGGCCCTTGTCAAGGCTACCAAACTCCACAACAATATCAAGAAGGTTTGCAGCATTTAAAAGATATTTTAAAAGGCAATGTTAGTTCTGTATTACAGCATTACAAGCAGCAAATGACAGGCTTGGCAAACAATTTAGAATTTGAAAAAGCTGATGCAATAAAAAAGAAAATTGAATACTTAGAAAACTATCAGTCAAAATCGGTGATTGTTAGTAAAACCGTTGCAAATGCTGATGTATTCAGCATTGTAAAAGATGGAAACGATGCCTTTGTTAACTTTTTAATGGTAAATAATGGAACCATTGTGCAAACACATACACAGCAATTAGAAACCAAACTAGATGAATCGGAAATTGATACTTTAAGTTTTGCTATTGCAAATTTTAGGGAGACCTTTAATAGTTTATCAAGAGAAATTATAGTACCATTTGAAGTTGATTATCTTAATGAAACTGTTATACAAACTATCCCCAAAGCTGGCGATAAGAAAAAACTTTTAGACCTATCTTTTAAAAACGTAACTTATTTTAAAGAGGAGTTACGCAAGCGAAAAATGTTGGGTATAGATAAAAAAACAGAGAATGAAATGTTGGAAGTGTTAGCTGAATTGCAACAAGATTTGCAACTATCCCAACTGCCAATACATATAGAATGTTTCGATAACTCCAACTTTCAAGGCAGCTTCCCTGTTAGTGCTTGTGTGTGTTTTAAAAATGGAATGCCAAGTAAAAATGATTATCGAAAATTCAATGTTAAAACAGTGAAAGGAATCAACGATTTTGCTACAATGCACGAAGCAGTTTTTCGTCATTTTAAACGGTATATTGATGAAAAGAAAAAATTACCGCAACTGGTTATTATTGATGGTGGTAAAGGACAATTAAGTTCAGCACTTGAAGCTATAAACGAATTAAATTTAACCGGGAAATTAACTTTAATTGGCTTAGCAAAAAACGAGGAAGAACTTTTTTTTGCTGGCGATAAACAATCAATCAAATTAGATTGGAATAGTGAAGGATTAAAACTTATAAGGAGAATTAGAGACGAAGTGCATCGCTTTGGAATTACCTTTCATAGAAGCCAAAGAAGCAATGGAGCAATTAAAAACGAACTAGAAAGCATCAATGGTATTGGAGCCAATACCATTACTACTTTGCTAAAAAAATTCAAATCAGTTAAAAAAATAAAAGAACAAACTTTTGAAGATTTAGCTGCTGCTATTGGGCAACAAAAAGCTCGGATTTTAATAAATGAATTTAAGAATTAGTTAAAGCATAGGGTTAATGCTTTGCAACTAATACTGCTTACCTATATTTGCTATAAAATCTATCAATTTTGAAAAAACAGACCGTTATCATTATTATAGCAGCAATTATTTTGCTAGACCAATTTCTTAAGTTTTACGTTAAGCTAAATTATTACGCTGGTGAAGAGCATAATATTATTGGCGAGTGGTTTAAATTTCATTTTGTAGAAAACGAAGGAATGGCTTGGGGCTGGAAATTTGGTGGAGATATTGGGAAAATTACGCTCACCCTTTTCAGATTAATTGCAGTTATTTGGGGTACATTCCTTATAAGAGATTTTATTAAAAAAGGCTACCACAAAGGTTTTATTATTTGTGCAGCACTTATTTATGCAGGTGCTTTAGGAAACCTAATTGATAGTATGTTTTATGGATTATTTTTCGACAGCACAACAAATCTACACAACTTTCAAAATGCAGGTGTGGTGGCAAATTGTTTTACTGGCAAAGGTTATGGCTCATTATTGCAAGGGAAAGTTGTAGATATGCTTTATTTCCCAATTTTTCATTCAAGATTTCCAAGTTGGATGCCATTTTGGGGTGGGGAAAGATTTGAATTTTTTAGCCCAGTTTTTAATGTTGCAGATGCCTCTATAAGTTTGGGGGTATTCATCATATTTATTTTTCAAAATAAATTTTTTAAAAAGCAACAGGTTGTAGAAAATGTCCCAGTTGTTGAGACACAGAAAATGGAAAACAATCAAATATCAATAACTGAATAGAGCATTAGCATAAAGAATAAACAATGAAAATGGGCTTTCTCAAAGTTATGAGAAAGCCTATTTTAATTTGCACGAATACATCTTTATTCACTAGCATATACATTTGCACCATAAATAATTAATCATCAATAACACACAATTTAAAATAATGAATTTATCAGCAGATATACAAAAACTTCAACGCCATTTTGTGCCTACAGACTTTACTGTAACTACTTGGGAAAATCTTGAACCTTATTTTAAAAACTTATTAGAAAGAGAAATCAACAGTAAAAATGATTTAGAAAAATGGTTGCTCGATATGAGTGAAATGGAAGCTGTAATTAGCGAAGATGCTTGTTGGCGACAAATTAAAATGACTTGTGATACCACAGATAAAAGCCTTGAAGAAGCATTTACTTATTTCTGTATGGAAATTCAACCCAAACTGCAACCTTATGCAGACGCTTTAAATAAAAAGTTAATTGCAAGTGAGTTTTTAAAAGAATTAGACCAACAAAAATTCTTTATTTATTTACGCAGTGTAAGAAAAAGTATTGATTTGTTTAGAGAAGAAAATATTCCATTGCAAGCCGAGTTAAGTGTGATGCAGCAACAGTTTGGTGTTATTAGTGGTGCTATGACCATTGAAGTTGATGGACAAGAATATACTATGCAACAAGCTGGCAAATTCCTACATAGTCAAGATAGAACTTTGCGTGAATCTGTTTACAGAAAAATAAATGAAAGAAGAATTGTTGATAAAGAACAACTGCATAATTTGTATAGCGACTTAATTGCTAAACGCCATCAAGTGGCTGTAAATGCTGGGTTTGATAATTACAGAGATTACAAATTTGTTGAACTAGGCAGGTTCGATTATACCAAAGAAGATTGTTATAATTTTCACGATGCTGTAAAGCAACATATTGTTCCTTTGGTTGAAAAAATATATCAAAACAAAAAACAAAAATTAGGTTTAGATACTTTAAGACCTTGGGATACAGAAGCTGAGCCAGAAGGAACACAACCTTTAAAACCTTTTTCAACAGGTAAAGATTTATACGAAAAGTCAGTAGCTTGTTTTCAGGAGTTGAATCCATTTTTTGCAGATTGCTTGCGTAAGATGAATGAACTAAATCATTTTGATTTAGAAAGCAGAAAAGGCAAAGCACCTGGTGGTTATAATTGCCCTTTAACAGAAAGTGGTGCTCCATTTATTTTTATGAATGCAGCAGGGCAAATGGATGATGTAACTACAATGGTTCACGAGGGTGGACACGCTGTTCATTCTTTCCTGAGTCACAATTTAGAGTTAAGTGCTTTCAAAGAATATCCAATGGAAATTGCTGAAGTGGCAAGTATGGCAATGGAGTTATTTAGTATGAATCATTGGCATTCTTTTTTTGATAATGAAGAAGATTTACGCCGAGCAAAAGAACACCAATTAGAGCGAGTGATTACTATTTTCCCTTGGATTGCAACCATAGATAAATTTCAACATTGGGTGTATGAAAATCCTACACATACCATTGAAGAAAGAACTGCAATGTGGCTAAATATTGTTGATGAATTTAAAACAGATACAATGGACACAAGCGGTTTGGATGAATATAGAAAAACTGGCTGGCAACGCCAACTACATTTGTTTGAAGTACCTTTTTATTACATTGAATATGGCATTGCACAACTTGGTGCTATAGGTTTGTGGATGCAGTATAAACAAAACCCTGAACAAGCCATTAAAAATTATATTAATGCACTGAGCCTTGGTGGCACTAAAACTTTACCTCAACTATATGAAGCAGCAGGGTTGAAGTTTGACCTTTCTCCAAACCACATTAAAACTTTAATGGAGTTTGTGAATGGGGAGATGGAGAAACTATAATTTTAAAAACCATAAAATACAAATATGAAAAAAATACTTTTACTTCTTCTAGTGTTAGTAACAAAAGGATTATTAGCACAAAAGGCAACTGTTGTTTGGGGTGATTTAGACAAACAAGACAAGACTTTTGAAAGAATATTTGAAGGATTTAATGATGAGATAATTACGTTGACAGCTGATATGAGTGGTAACAATGGATTTCTTGGAATAGGAGAATCATTTGTTTTTACACCAAGACTAACAAGGTATGATAAAAAAATGCATACCATTAAATCTAAGGCTTACCCATTAGAAAAAAAAGATATTCAATGGGGTGGAATTTTGAGAACAAAGAATTTAGTTTACTTACTGATGAAGCGTTACAATAAGGACG
>JBMLRA010000205.1:0-1070 GCA_049241265.1 Chitinophagaceae bacterium | reverse complement strand
CTGTTTTAATAGCATTTTGGTAATACTAAAAGTTTGCAAATGCAACTTAATCATTCGTTAAATACATGAAACAACTGAGGCTGTTAAATATTTGCAAAATTTTGATGCACTTTACATTAAGAAAGATCAACTAAAAAGGTTAACTGCTGTTTGGTAAGATTGAATAGTAATAAACTTAATAAAATCTAAATTTTAAAGAATGAGTGATGCATTACTAATTAATATTCGGTAAACAACAGATTAAACAAAACCAATGAAATCTAGGGTAAACAATTACTAATTATATTTGCATTGGTTTTTCATAGGATATTGGATTTTAAAACGGGGTGGTGTTTTTACACTACCCCTCATTTTTTAAAGACAAATTATATGACTTTAACACTAGCTTTAACTTCTTTAAAAAAAGCGTTGAAATACCATCGATTAGCTGTAACTCTTGCTGTGAAAAAAAACTAATATTTCCTAAGGTATAAATATTTTGTTGACGCAGTACAAACAATTCGTTAGCAAATTGATTTGCACAAAAAAATGAATGTAAGAAAATATTTTTTGCATTTGTTTCAACCTGTACGTTGCACAGCCATGTATTTTTTATTGTATGCTGGTATAATATTTTACTGCTTTCCATAATTGCTTTTTTGTGTTATTACTTTAAAATTAAAAAAAATTATACTTGCACTTTTGATACTTCAATGATTTAATAAAGTATGGTAATGCAAGGTATTTAAAATTAAATTAAAGCTTTAAAAGTAAGTTGTTATGGGTTAGCGTTTTTTCAATAAAATACTTGATTAGCAAAACCAACAGAAACTAAAATCAAATACAATTATCATCAAATGCAACGCATAAAAAAAGTGGAAATTGCTTGGCTAAATATTTACACGACGTTAATAACCAAATGTTTGCATACAACACAAATTGCAACTAGTTTATAGGTATCAGAACTATAATTATTCAGCAAACTACACAATAACACACACATACACTTTTTTATGTAAACTGCTAGTTTTATATGTTTGCATTGAATTTAACTTTCGAATTACAACATTCGTACGAGCCGTGTTTCTACA
>JBMLRA010000204.1:0-1188 GCA_049241265.1 Chitinophagaceae bacterium | reverse complement strand
TTACACTAATTGCATTTACTTCTTTTGTTGCAATTTTAAACGCTCAAAATTTCACGCAAGTTTGGCGAAAAACTGCACAATCTGGTGCAAGTGATTTAAGTTGGTTTAATACCACATCTAGTTCTGTAAGAAGCTTAGCTTACAATGCAGTAACAAATAAACTTTATGTTGCATTAACTAGTGGTACTGCAACAGGTGACAGTGTGTTTATAATTAACCCCAATACAGGAGCAGTAGAAGGAAAATTAAGACGTGATGGTGTAGGTATAGGAGGTGAAATATTTAAAAACCTTAGAGTTAGAGTTAGTGAAGATGGATTTATATACTCTAGTAGCTTATCTGTTACAGATGCTGTAAATGCAAACATTCAACGTTGTAAAATTTATCGTTGGGCAAGTGAAGCAGATACGGCTATCTTAGCAGCAAGTTTTGTAACATCTGAAAGATGTGGAGATGCACTTGGCATTACAGGAACCGGTGTTGATACTAAGATTTATGTAGCAGGACCAGCATATGCAAGAGATTATATTGGCGTAAATGATTCAACTGCACAAAAAATCTATATTCTTACTACTACTAATGGTTTAAATTTTACTAAAACCGATTCAATCAGATTAATTTCAACAAAAACTAGTGGGGCTGCACCTTGGATAAGATCTTTAGATCCAATTGGTACAAATATTACAGATGGTCTCTGGGTTAACCATCTTGGAAGAACTGTAAACAGATTAGATGTTGTGGGTACACCAGGTGCTTACACTGCAAGTATAGGATTAGCTGTAACTGCAGGTAACAATAATGGCCAAGCTAGTAACGCTTATGGTAATGTAAAATATTTAAAAACTATCGGCAACAAAAAATATATTGCAATGGCTGGTGCATGGTTTAGTGGTATTACTGCTACTACTAACACAAATGTAGTTATGAGAATGGTAGATGTAACTGATGAAGCTAATTTAAAAACAGTAGGAACTGACACTTTAAGAGGAGTAAACAATACAGATACCTTGTTGAGAAACAGTAACAATGTTAATGGAGCTGGAGACGTTGCATTTAAAGATAATGGAGATGGCAGCTACAATATCTATTATTTATCTACCAATAATGGTTTTGCTTGCACAAGAAGTGCTATTACTTTACCTGTTGAACTGAGCAAGTTTACAGCACAATTAGTAAAAAATAATGTGA
>JBMLRA010000203.1:0-22428 GCA_049241265.1 Chitinophagaceae bacterium | reverse complement strand
AGTTCTAAAAGTGATAGAAGTGTCAACAGGTAGAGTTGTTAAAACACAATTCATCGATGCTACAAAAGGAGCTAATCAAGCAGCAGTTGAATTGAGCAATACAACATCAATCAATGGTTTATTTATCGTTACTCTTGAAGGCGATAACACTAAATACAATGCAGTTAAATTGATGGTGAATGGGAAATAGAATAAACTAATTTGATACAGATTAAATACAAAAACCTCCAAAGCGTAACAACTTTGGAGGTTTTTGTATTATGAAGAATGTTCTTTAACACAGAAAGTTACGGTGCTAATCGTTCAACTTTCCAATTATTATTTTCTAGTTTATAGCAAATTCTATCGTGAAGTCTGTTACTTCTTCCTTGCCAAAATTCTATATAATCAGGAATTAATCTATATCCACCCCAATGAGGTGGACGTTGAATTTGGTTGCCAAATTGTTCTTTGAATTTAGCTTCGTTCTCAATCAAAACATCTCTACTTGCAATTACCTTGCTTTGTGGAGAAGCCCAAGCCCCGAGTTTACTGCCAATAGGTCGAGAATTAAAATATTCATCACTAATTTCTTTGGAAACTTTTTCTACTATTCCTTCAATTCTAATTTGCCTTTGCAATTCTTTCCAAAAAAAACAAACCGTTGCATTGGGGTTTTGCAGTAAATCTTCCCCTTTTTGGCTATTATAATTTGTGAAAAAAGTAAAACCAGCAGTATCATAATCCTTTAAAAGGACAATTCTGGCAGTTGGCTTTAAATCTTTAGAAACAGTAGCTAAAGTCATAGCATTTACTTCATCAATATTGCTTGCAATAGCTTCATTCCACCAAATGGTAAACTGGTCAAAAGGATTGTTTGCAACATCTGCTTCACTCAAGGATTTTAAGGTGTAATCTTTTCTAATATCTGCAATTGAGGTATTCATAATCTCGATTTAGGCTACAAAACTACCATCTAAAAACAAAACACTTAAAAAAACAAACTTGCTTTTGATAATTCCATTTAATTCATTCACTTTTGCCTACCTTGCAAAAAAGGAAAAAACCACTATGGGAATGTTTAGTTTTTTTACCCAAGAAATCGCTATGGACTTGGGTACAGCAAATACACTTATTATTCACGGAGATGAAATAGTTGTTAATGAGCCAAGTATTGTGGCTTTAAATAGAAATAATTTAAAAGAGGTTTTAGCAGTGGGCAAAAAAGCCTTGTTAATGCACGAAAAAACCCACGAAAGTATTAGAACTGTTCGTCCATTAAAAGATGGCGTAATTGCCGATTTTAATGCTGCCGAAATTATGATTAGGGAAATGATTAAAATGATTTACCCTAAGAAACCTTTGATTCCACCAAGTTGGAGAATGGTAATTTGTATACCATCAAGTATTACTGAAGTTGAGAAACGTGCTGTGCGTGATAGTGCAGAACAAGCTGGTGCTAAAGAAGTATATATGATTCACGAACCTATGGCTGCTGCTTTAGGTATTGGCATTGATGTTGAAGAACCTGTTGGAAATATGATTATTGATATTGGAGGTGGAACAACAGGAATCACTGTAATTGCTTTGGCAGGTATTGTTTGCGACCAAAGTATTCGTATTGCAGGCGATGAATTTACAATGGATATTATGGAAGCTCTTCGTCGTTATCACAGTTTATTAATTGGCGAAAGAACGGCAGAGCAAATTAAAATTCACGTTGGTGCAGCAATGAAAGATTTAGATTCTCCACCAGAAGATATGGCTGTGAATGGTAGAGATTTAGTTACTGGTATTCCTAAACAAATTATGGTTACATACCAGGAAATTGCTGAAGCACTAGATAAAAGTATTTTTAAAATTGAAGAAGCTATTCTGAAAGCTTTAGAAACAACGCCTCCAGAATTGGCTGCTGATATTTATAGACGTGGTTTGTATTTAACAGGTGGGGGAGCCTTGTTAAGAGGTTTAGATAAAAGATTAAGTGCTAAAATTAAATTACCTGTGCATATTGCTGAAGACCCATTGAAATCAGTAGTTAGAGGTACTGGATTAGCTTTAAAAAATTATCAACATTATCCTTTTATAATGAAATAGTTTGTGGTCTTTGGGTGTTGGTCTTTCGCCTTTTGTAAGAAACATGTATACTAAAGACTAATACCCAAAGACTAAAAACTAATGACTAAAGACCCTCAAAGTTGCGTAACATTTTTCTTTTCATAAGGCAATATTTTAATCTTATCACCTTCTTTATTTTACAGTTGGTGTGTATTGTTACGCTAAGTAGGCACAGTAAAACCCACGAAGCTTTTTTTTACACACATGCAAATGAGGTAACTGGGAAAATTAATACGCAAGTAAATAAGGTTAGTAGGTACTTTAGTCTAGTAGATGCTAACAAAGAATTGTCCATTGAAAATGCAAGGTTGAAAGATTTACTTAAAAGTAATTTTGTAGCTAGCGATAGTTCTACATTAATTGTTAGAGATACCTTAATAAAAGACACGTCTAATCGTTATCGCAAATACACTTATTTACCAGCTTTGGTGGTTAATAATAACGTATCATCACAATCAAATTTTATTACTTTAGAAAGAGGTAGCAAGCAGGGAGTAAAAAAAGATATGGGCGTTGTTGGTCCTTTAGGTATTATTGGCAAAGTAGTAACTGTAAGTGAAAACTATAGTGTTGTAATGAGTTTACTAAACAGAAACAGTTCTGTTTCTGCAATGTTTAAAAAGGGGGATCATCAATCTGGAAATGTAGAATGGGATGGAAAAGATGCCAACTATTTAACAATGAAGAAAGTGAGCAAGGCCGTAGATGTTAGAAAAGGCGATACCATTGTAACGAGCAATTATTCTCCATCATTCCCATCTTTATTGATGATTGGAACTGTAACAGAAATTAGAACAGATGCACAGGGAGACACTTATTCATTAAAAATTAAATCGGCTACAAATTTTACAACTTTACAGTATGTAAATGTGATATTAAATCACTATTACGAGGAGCAAAATAAATTAGATTCATTAACAAGGAAACTACAATTTAATACTGGCAATGAGTAATTTGCTTAAAAATATATTGAGGTTTATTTTGTTTGCATTTGTGCAAGTATTTGTGCTTAGTAGAGTGCACCCATTAAGCCAATTTATAATGCCATATTTATATTTCTTATTTATTTTATGGTTGCCATTTTCCATTAATCGTTGGTTTCTGTTATTAGTTAGTTTTTCGTTTGGGATGACGGTAGATTATTTTCTTGGCACTCCAGGTTTACACGCAGCACCTTGTGTGTTGATTGCATATTTACGACCTTTTTTACTCAATTTGTTTATAGCACAAGAATCAACAGAGCAAAGCTTTGTAGAGCCTTCTGTTCGTAGTATGGGTTGGGGGCCTTACAGTTTATATATTGCACTTTTAACTTTTATTCACCATTTTTATTTGGTGTTTATTGAGTGGCTAAGTTTCGGTTCTTTTTTATATTTTTTAGGAAAAGTTGTCGCTACCACTTTGGCAAGTTTGGTGCTTATTTTTATTACCGAAATGTTGTTTTTTAGAAAAGGGAAATACAGAACCAATACTGCATAATCAATTCAAATATTTCCCCACAATTGGTACTCTTCTGCCTACTCCAAATGCTTTAGGAGACACACGAATAATAGGGCAAAATTGATTTCTTTTATATTCATTGTTGTTCACCATTTTCAGTGTTCTATCAACCAATGCAGCATCAAAACCTTGTGCTTTAATTTCTACAGGACCTTGCCTGCATTCAATATATTGATATAAAATTTTATCTAAAATAGAATAGTCTGGTAAGCTATCGCTGTCTTTTTGATTAGGCCTTAACTCTGCACTTGGTGCTTTATCAATAATATTATTGGGAATGATTTCTTTATTGCGATTAATATATTTTGCTAAAGCATATACCTGCATTTTATAACAATCTCCCAAAACGCCTAATCCACCAGCCATATCTCCATAAAGTGTTCCATAACCTGTAGCCAACTCGCTTTTATTACTTGTATTCAGTAATACATATCCAAACTTATTAGCTATCGCCATTAATATATTTCCTCTGCTACGGCTTTGAATATTTTCTTCTGCAACACTAAAAGGAAGGTCATTAAAAATGGGTTGTAAGGTTGATAGAAATGTTTCATAAACATCAGCAATTTTAATAATATCGTAAGGATTATCTAAGTTTTTACTAAGCTCTAAAGCATCGTTCACACTATGCTCTGTTGAGTAAGGTGATGGCATTAAAATGGCTCTAACATTATCTTTACCCAATGCATCACAAGCTAATGCAAGCGTAACAGCACTATCAATTCCACCACTGCTACCAAGAATTGCTTTGGTGAAACCCATCTTGTTAAAATAATCTTTTATACCCAAAACAAGTGCCTTGTGAATCTGTGCAATATTCAAATTTTCATCTAAAACTTCTGGGTTCAATTCATTACTTGGAAGATTAGTTGCAGCCTCAATGATTGCTGAATTTATTGTTCCATCATCATTTATTTTTACAAAGTCCAAAGCTTCTTCAAACATTGGCAAAGCCTTGCACAAATTTGCTTTGGCATCAAATACTAAGCTACCTCCATCAAATACAATTTCTGTTTGTGATCCAACTGCATTGCAATAAATCATTGGCAGTTGATACTTCAATACATTGGCTTTAATTATGGCTTTTCTATCTTCATTATGTGTGTAATCAAATGGAGATGCAGAAAGGTTAATCATTACATCTGGATGATGTTTCATCAATTCATCCATAGGGCAAATTCTATACAAAGGATTGTCTCCTAAATTCCAAATATCTTCACAAATAGTGATGGCTAATTTCTTGCCTTTAAACTCCACAACATTCCAATTATATGCAGGTTCAAAATACCTATATTCATCAAACACATCATAAGTTGGTAAGAGTGTTTTATGTATTTCTGCAATAATATTTTTTTTGTGTAAAAAGAAAGCTGCATTGAATAAATCTTTACCTTCTTTAATAGTGTTTCGAGCTGGAGAACCAATAAGCACAGCTATTTCAGCAGTATGTTCTTTTATAATTTCTATAACTTCATAGCATTTATTAATGAAATCTTTAAACTCTACAAAATCTCTTGCAGGGTAACCACAAATACTCATCTCGCTAAAAACAATTAAGTCGCCACCTTGTGCTTTTGCTTCACTAATTGCATTAATTATTTTTTGAGTATTACTCTCAAAATTGCCAATATGATAATTCTGTTGTGCAAGAAAAATTTTCATTTTTCAAAGATAAAATTGTTTTACTGATTTGCTAATGTCAATTGATTTTTCAATGAGCTAAAGAATACAGATACGAATAAAAAAAGCCGCAAGCTTTTGAAACTTGCAGCTTTTTTTTAAATAATGTGAGATAATATTATCCTTTTCTAGCAATAGCTTTTTCGGCTGCTGCTACAATAAAAGGAGTATCTAAACCATATTTAATTAATAACTCTAGTGGTTTTCCACTTTCACCAAAAGTATCCTTGGTGCCAATATATTCAATTGGTATAGGTTTGTTTTTAGCTGCAACTTGTGCAATGCTATCTCCTAATCCACCAATAATATTGTGTTCTTCAACAGTTACGGCACAACCAGTTTTGTTTATTGATGCCATTACAGCTTCTACATCTAAAGGTTTTATGGTGTGTATGTTTATAACTTCGACACTTATTCCTTTTGCCTCTAAAATTTTACCAGCTTCAACTGCTTTCCAAACCATATGGCCACAGGCAAAAATACTTACATCTGTTCCTTCACTTAGTTTTTGTGCTTTACCAATTACAAAATCACTGCCATCTTCTTTTGTGAAATTTGCCCATTTGGGTCTTCCAAATCTTAAATAAACAGGGCCTTCATAATCAGCAATAGCAATAGTTGCAGCTTTTGTTTGATTATAATCGCAAGGAACAATAACTGTCATTCCTGGCAACATTTTCATCATTCCAATATCTTCCAAAACTTGGTGTGTTGCTCCATCTTCGCCCAAAGTTAACCCAGCGTGTGAAGCACAAATTTTTACATTTTTACCACTATATGCAACACTTTGACGAATTTGATCATATACACGACTAGTGCTAAAATTTGCAAAAGTTGTAGTATAAGGAATTTTGCCCCCAATTGTTAAACCTGCTGCAATGCCAATCATATTTGCCTCAGCAATGCCACATTGAACAAAACGTTCAGGAAAGTCCTTAATAAAATTAGCAATTTTCATAGACCCAGCTAAATCTGCTGTTAGCACAACAACATTTGGATTTGCTTTTCCTGCTTCATAAACCCCATCACCAAAACCACCCCTTGTCTCTTTTTCGTTTTGTATTTGTATATCGCTACACTTCATTTATTTAAAGTTTAAAGTTTAAAGTTTAAAGTTTAAAGTTTGATAACTTGAACTAATAAACCAATTAACAGATTAACCTAATTATTATTTTTCTATTGCCAATAATTCTATCTCAAATATAAGTGTAGAGCCACCTACAATTTTGTCGCCTGTTCCATTATCTCCATAAGCTAAATCGCTTGGTAAAAAAACTTTCCATTTACTACCTACAGTCATTTGTGTTACAGCTAAAGTCCATCCTTTTATAACTTGGTTTAAACCAAATGATATAGGTTCGCCTCTATCAACAGAGCTATCAAATACAGTCCCATCAATTAAAGTTCCATGATAGTGTACTTTTACTTTATCAGTTGGCAATGGATGCTCTTTACTATCGCTAGCTTTTAATACTTGATATTGCCATCCACCTGGCATTGATATAACACCTGGCTTTTTTGCATTTGCTGCAAGAAATTTTTGACCTTCAAGTTTTGCACCAGAGGCCTTTTTGCTGTTCATAGATTGAACATAAGTATTTACACAACGACTAGCATCTGCATCACTAAGACTCACTTTTTTATTCAAAAGCACATCGCTTAAACCTTTGTAAAGCAACATAGCATCTATATTATCCAGGTTTTGAGCTTTTAAATTACGTGCAATATTTACGCCTAATGAATAACTAGTGCTATCTCTAAGGGTTTTAAAGGTTGACGTTGCAGCTGTAGCAGTCTTTGCAGGTTTAGCAGGTTGAGCTTTTTTGGATTGAGAAATTGCAGGTAAAGAAACTACTGCTGCTAGTACAGGAATAATTATTTGTTTCATCATAATTTTTATTTTGATTGGCAAAGTAAGTTAAGATGAGGTAAAGTTTTTGTAAAACTGCTTTTAATTTTTTGTACTGTTATTGTATCGTATTAATGTAATGAGACTTTAGTTGATTTGACTGTTAGTATAAAGAAACATAGTACAAAAAAAATAGAGTTATGTGAAAACATAACTCTAAATAAAAATCTGTAATTTATGAGAAAATCTAGTGTAAAATTCTAAGAATGATATTAATTAAAGCAATAAAATACAAAGTAATTATTGAAATGTAATGTTGAGTATGTAAACTTGCTGTTGTGGTAAATAAAGCAAAATAAAAGGGCTGTGTAGAAACACTGCCCCGTTTTTAAAATCCAATATCCTATGAAAAACCAACGCAAATGTAGGGGGTTTTGTAGTAATATCACTACAAAATTTATTTTTATTTTTTTTTAAAAATAATTGAAATAAGGTAACGTGTTATCAAAATATAAAAGGAGGACAATTATTTATTGAGAAAAGTATAACTAGAAAAATAATTCAAAATGTTAAACAAAATTGCTAGCAATTTAAAACAAATAAATTTGCAGCAATGAAATCATTAGCTTCGGTGTTTAGTCTTTTAATAGTATACTTTGTACTTTCATTTGTTTTTACAAGTTGTGCTAATATCATTCCTCCAAGTGGTGGACCTGTAGATTCCTTACCACCTATAATGCTATTGGCTTTACCAAAAGATTCTGCAGTAAATTTTACAGGAAAGAAGATTACTTTAACATTCGATGAATTTGTTGAAGCCAAAGAAATGCAACAAAATTTATTGGTAAATCCTTTACCAATAAACATGCCTGTGGTTGATTATAAATTAAACAATGTTTATATAACCTTAAAAGACACTTTAGAACCTAACACCACCTACACCATAAATTTTGGTAGTGCTATAAAAGATGTTAACGAAGGCAATATAGCAAAAAATAAAAGCTATATTTTTAGTACAGGTAAAACATTAGATAATTATATTATTAAAGGCAAAGTGTTGCTTGCAAAAGATGGCAAAGTTGATAGCACTTTAACAGTGGTGTTATATGCTAATTTAAACGATACTGCTGTTGTAAAACAAAGACCACGCTATCTTACAAAGCTTGATGGTGCAGGCAAATTTACCTTTACTAACTTGCCAAAAGCCACTTATAACATATTTGCATTACCCAATGATTACAGCAAAAAATATGACGACAGCACAAAATTATTTGCTTTTTTAAATGAGCCAATTGTAACAAGTGATTCAATAGCAAATTATACCTTATATGCTTACAGAGAAGCTGAGCCTGCGAATAACATTAACCAAGCTCAAAATAGTGGTGTAAAAGAAAAAGAAGATAAAAAAATACGATATACCACTAGTTTAACAAATAGTAGATATGATTTATTAGATAGTTCCATTCAAATTGCATTTAACCAAAGAATAGCTTTAAAAGCAACTAATGCTATTCAAATATTAGATAGTAATTATAAGCCCCTTGCAGCAACAACAATCCTGCTCGATAGCACCCATAAAAACATTACTATAAAAAGCAATTTCAGTTTTGATACTAGATATTATTTGATATTAACCAAAGATTCTATTGCTGATTCTATGGGTGTAAACTTAACAAAGAACGATACCGTTAAATTTACGTCGTTTAATAATAACGATTATGGCAAAATAAAAATACGTTGCAATCAAACCACAAAAAATGCTGTATTGCAAGTGTTAAAAGATGGAAAAATACAAAACAGTTTTGTAATTACATCTAAAGAAATTAAGCAAGAATTTTTTAAACCAGGAGAATATGAATTGCGAGTTTTGCTAGATGAAAACAGCAATGGCATTTGGGATGCAGGCAACTATAAAAAGAAATTGCAACCTGAGAAAGTAATACTTATTAAAAATAAATTAATGGTTAAAGCCAAATGGGATAATGAAATGGATTTAACTTGGTAATTGATTTGATTTTTATGAAAAATTTTGCTGAGAAATACTAATCCTCGCTCATTTTTTTTTCTACAAAATTCCAATCAATAATACTCCACCAATTATTAATATAATCGCCACGTTTGTTTTGATAACGCAAGTAGTAGGCGTGTTCCCAAACATCTAAACATAATAATGGTTTGCCTTTTAGCTCAACAATATTCATTAATGGATTGTCTTGATTTGCGGTAGACCCAATAGATAATTTCCCATCTTTTGATTTAACCAGCCAAGCCCAACCACTACCAAATCTTGTTTTGGCAGCATCGTTAAATTGTGTTTTAAATGCTTCAAATGAGCCAAAATCGGCAATAATTTTCTCAGTTAATTTGTCTGATGGCTTTGTAGCATTTGGTGTTAGACATTGCCAAAACATTTCATGGTTGTAATGTCCACCAGCATTGTTTCTCATCTTTAATGAGTATTTAGAAATCTTGTTTAGTATATCTTCTAAAGATTTGTTTTTGCTGCCAACTTCTGCAATATAAGCCTCGTTTAAATTTTTGCAATAAGTTGCTGCGTGTTTGGTATAATGTATTTCCATTGTTTGTGTATCAATGGCAGTTTGCAAACTATCTAATTTATAAAGTAATGGTTGTTGTATAAATCTTGTATCTGCTAATGGTGCTATTTTTTTATTGATGCTATTTGCAAGAGAAGGAATGATGGTTGTGCTTAACCCGACAGCCATAGCTACTTTACTTGAATTAAATAGAAAATCTCTGCGATTAGATGTTGACTTTTTCATTGGTAGTTTTTACTTTTTTAAAGGTAGCAGTAAATGCTTTGATTTGCCTAAATAATCTAAAATAGAACTCATTATTAAACAACTGAGAATCTTGCAATGCTTTATAAATCAAAAAAACTGCAATTGGCACTAACACAAATGTAGAAAGCCAAATCCCTGCAAAAGAACTTAACACATATTCTTTAGAAAATTTTTCGCCAAATGTGTTTAATAGGTAAAAAATTGCAAAGAAAATAATAGCAAAAACAAGTGGTGTTCCCAAGCCTCCTTTTCTAATAATACTGCCAAGTGGGGCACCAATTAAAAACAAAATCAAACAAGCTAAGCTGTACGTAAAACGCTTGTGCCATTCAATTTCATTTACTCTTAATGATTCAGTTCTATTTTTATAATCTGTAAAAGTAGTGCTAATAGTTCCTATGGCGATATTGACTTTAGCAATACTATTTTGATAAATTTCTTTTTTTAAAGAATCGGGGATGAGCTTATTAAATGAAGTAACATTTATAAATTTAAAAGTATCTTTTTTTAGCCAACCACTATCGGCGTATTTCGCAAATTTGAAAATAGGATTTAAGTCGCTAACAAATCTTTTTTTCAATAATAAGTTTGTTTTTTTTACTGAGTCAATGGTGTAATCAATTTGCCTAATGGTTAGCATTTTGGGGTGGTGTTCTAAGGATTGCTCATTACCATTTCCCATTTGCAGGCTACTCATATCTAATAGTTTGCTATATTGCTTAAAACCCATTCTTATATAATCGTTTTGAGCACTTCCCCTAATACCTTTTTCTTGATATCTGCAGCCATTATACAAAACAAACTCTAAAAATTTTTTGTCTTTTGTAATTCTCATAACGCCACTTTCAGCAGTAATTAGATTATCTTGAACAGTGTTATTTCCTTCAAAAATTACTACGTTTTTGATTGTGCTATCATCTTTTTCCTTTTTTCCAATTTTTATAACAAAACCTCTTAGCTTATTATAAAAAACTCCTTCTTTGATATCAAATGCCGGCTGTTTTAAAATAATATCGTGCTTTAAAGATTCTAATTTTAATTCGGCTACTGGAATAATATTATTTAAAAAAATAAATGCAATAAGGCTGATAAAACAAGTTGCAATTACTAGTGGACGCATAAATCGTAGTAATGAAATACCTGCAGATTTAATGGCTACAATTTCAAAAGTTTCGCCCAAGTTGCCAAAAGTCATAATGCCAGAAAGTAGCATTGATAATGGCAGTGCTAGTGGAACCCAGTGTACTACAACCAAACCAATTAACTTCATTAGTATCCAAAAATTTAATCCCTTGCCCACCATATCATCTAAATACAACCAAAAAAATTGTAGCGTAAACACAAAAACTGCAATAGTAAAAGTGGCAAAAAATGGCCCAATGAAAGCCTTAATTACTAATATATCTAGCTTTTTAAACAAATTATTGTTGCGTTGTTAATTGATGTTACAAAAGTAATTGATTATGTTTTTGAAATAATTACATAGCATTTTTATATGATTATTTTAACAAAGTGATATAAAAAAATCCCACTCTAATTAGAGCGGGATTTTTTATATTTCTAATAAAATTTAACTACCTAAACGATGAAATAATTCCTTTATTTGATAGTCCCATAATTGGGTTGCATCTTTAATTTCGTTTTTTTCAGCGAAATCACTAATCATTAAAACTGTTTGGTTAGAGATTTCAGTTTTTGAAATTCTAAACTCAAAGTATTCGCCTTTTTCGCTAGTTAACCAATGATATCTTATAAAGTGTTCTTCTTCTTCTTCTACAATTTTAGCTTTTTCTGGAGTTCCGCCACCCCAACTAAAACTTAATACATCTTCCCACTCATCTACTTTATCGGCAAACCACTCTTGCAAACCCACTGGCGAACTTAAAAATCCCCAAAGAATTGTAGGAGAACAACGCACTGGAAATTCAATGGTGTATAACTGTTTTTTACTCATACTACTGCACTTTTCCTTTTTGTAATGGATGCAATAATAGTAATTAATAGATTGCTACCAAATGTTTTTTTGTTAAAATAAATAGCTGTTAAAATTTCAATAAGTATGTTAAAATAACACAGTGCTTAATAAACTTTCCATCTTGTAATAGGAACTGTAATATTAGGAATTGAGTTTAACTGATTTAAGTCTACCAAGCCAATTTTTTTTGCAAAACTATAAACGAATGTATTTTTTGTGTTAAATACACCATTTTCTAGGTATTGGGTTTCTTCTTTAACTTCAATAATACTATCAATTGTATTAGCACCAATTGTTGAAGTTATGTTTTTTGAAACTATAGTAAAATGATACCTCACATCTGTAGGATTTCCTGAAAGTGTGCCTTGCACAGCTGGACTGTCCCAAGTAGAACCAACAATAGGATAATCTTTTAAAAATAAATAATCTGCTTTAGGCCCTGTGCCTATTGTGTAGTATCTATAATAGTTTCCTGCTGCATCTTTCCTATATAAAAGCGTATCTGACTTTGATAAAACAGGAATATTTAATATAAATTGTCTGTAAGTATTTCCATTTAATATTTTATCTGCTGCATAAACCGTAGTGTAAACTGTATCATTTAACGTAGAGTTAAAATAAGTCCAACTACTATTAGTTGTTGTTGGAAAATAATCTGTACTAGTATTGGGTTGTGCAGTAACACCATTGTTATCTGGCACTATAAAATTGCAAGTGCTATTTTTAAAATGAAGGCTGAAGTTTCCGTCAACAGATAATATTGGTTTACCATAACCTAATACTGTTAAGGTTTGCGAGCCAATAGAATAATTATAGCCAGTTGTATAGAACCAATATCCATTAACAGTATCTGAGTAAATTGTATATTGACCAAGGGCAGTAAAATTTATGTTTACCCTTAAATAATTACCACTAGTTAAGGTTTCATTTTGCTTATAACTACCAATAATGCTTATAGCCTGACAATTTCCAGCAGAATCTTGCAAGCTACCTGTTGCAATATTTGTAACAGGTCCACCATTTTCTACACTATATTCTTTTTCGCAAGAAACAAACACAAAAGCCACAATAAAACACAAAATAATTTTATTCATTAGTTAACACACTTAAGGCTGTAAAGTTAATAAGTATATAATGACAGAATTGTTAAAAACGCTGCCCACAATGAAATATTAGATTGTATTAGGAATACTATATTTAGGTATACGCCGATTTAACTATTTTACATCAGTATATTTTATACATTATTTAGTCATTAGAGAACTCACAAATAACAATATTTTCTCCAAAATGTGCCTTGCTTCTTTTCGAGAACCTTTGTGGTTTTATTACTATAATAATTTTAAACAACTTCGTCTACACTTTACTATTTTTAGCCAAAATTACGATTTGCATTTAGCCAAAACTATCATATTGTTATAAAACATAGTCTACTGTATGCAAATGCACTATTTGTTTAAATAAGTTATAAAAGCAACGAAACACAATGTCAGCAAAAAAAAGTTCAATGATAAGTGTCATTGGTGCCTCGTCTGTAGGCACAATGATTGAGTGGTACGACTTCTACATTTTTGGAAGTTTAGCTACAATTATTTCAACAAAATTTTTTCCTGCTGGCAATCCTACAGCAGCTTTTTTAAGCACACTAGCAACTTTTGCAGCAGGTTTTGTTGTAAGACCTTTTGGGGCTTTGGTTTTTGGAAGATTAGGCGACTTAATTGGTAGAAAGTATACTTTTATGGTAACCCTTGTATTAATGGGCTCTGCTACATTTTTAATTGGATGTATTCCTAGTTATGAAACAATTGGATTTGCTGCTCCTTTATTGGTTTTATTGTTAAGATTACTACAGGGGTTGGCTTTAGGTGGAGAATATGGTGGTGCTGCAACTTATGTTGCTGAACACGCTGCTGCAAATAAGCGTGGTTATATGACCTCGTGGATACAAACAACTGCAACATTGGGATTGTTAATTTCACTTGTTGTAATAGCTTTTACCAGAAGCAATATGTCTGAACAATCATTTGATAATTGGGGTTGGAGGGTGCCATTTTGGGTTTCAATTTTAATGATAGGCGTATCTTATTTGATAAGAAAAAATATGAGTGAATCGCCATTATTTGCAAAAGCAAAAGCTGAAGGAAAAACTTCAACAAACCCATTAAAGGAAAGTTTTGGAAATGTTTTAAACTTAAAATTCGTTTTACTAGCATTATTAGGTGTTGTAATGGGACAAGGTGTTGTATGGTACACAGGTCAGTTTTATGCAATGAGTTTTATTGAAAAAACGATGAATGTAAATGTTGATCAAGTAAGAACAATAATGCTATTTTCTTTGTGTTTGGGCACACCATTTTTTTTATTGTTTGGATGGTTATCAGATAAAGTTGGCAGAAAATGGATTATGCTAATTGGGATGCTGATAGCTATACTTTCATATCGTTCTATTTATACCCAAATGTACAGCAAGGCAGATGTTAACACTAAAACAGAAATAATAGAAAAGAGTACAAAAAAAGCTGAACTCAAGCTAAATGAAAAAGCTGGTTACGATTCAGTGTTTTCTGTTAGCAAAGAATATACAGATGGAACAATTTATAAAGAAGTTAAAGTTCTATCTATAGTTAATGGAACAGCTTTAATTAAAGATGGAAAACCCGTAGTTGCAATAACCAAAACAATCAATGTTAGCGATAGCGATAAATGGTCTTTAATTTGGTTAGTGTTTATACAGGTAATTTTTGTAACAATGGTTTATGGACCAGTTGCTGCATTTTTGGTAGAATTATTTCCTGTTAAAATAAGATATACATCAATGTCGCTACCTTACCATATTGGTAATGGAATTTTTGGAGGATTATTGCCAGCAATTGCTACTTTTTTAGTTACCAATGCAAAAAAAGCCAATGATGTTGCAACAGCAACAGGTGTTGCATTGCCATACGAAAAACCATATCTCGAAGGCTTGTGGTATCCAATAATTGTTGGTGCAATTTGTTTTATTATTGGCACCATTTATTTATCTAATCAAGATCGTCAAGTAAACGATTAACAAAATTTAATAATGAATACACTAAAAAAAATATTGGGAATTGTTTGGATTGTTTTGGGTGTTGTGGCTGTTTATTATTTATTAGTAAATCAGGCAATAGATATGTGGAAAGTTGGTGGTGAAAAGCTTGTGCCAGCAATTATTTATACTTTTGTTTTGTGTCCAATTATTGCTGGAACAATGATAACATTTGGTGTTTTTGCACTTAAAGGGGAATACGATATAAAGCAGTAAAATATGCTATACTCTTGAGATTTACTTCAAGATTAATTTTTAATATTATACCCATTTCAACCATCCACTAAAAAGCAAAAAACTTCTTTAGGGCCATGAACACCCACGACCAGTGTTTTTTCAATATCTGCTGTTCTGCTTGGGCCTGTTGCCAAAGAAATTAATGAAGGTAAATTGTTGCCATATTTTTCTTTTAAAAGATTAATTGAATCGGCAATATCATATACCAATTGGCTTGTAAATGCGATACAAATATGTACTGGAGCATATACGCTATTATTTCTACCACTTTCTGTGGCACTCGATAAAATTAAACTTCCAGTTCTAGCAACTAATGATTCGCAAGTTGTAATAGCTGCATCGCAATCATACAAGTTTACTATTTCGTTTATTTGTGTAAACTGATGATTATGTAATTGTTGTTTTAGTTTTGTTTCCTTGCAAATTACCTTGGTCCAATTACGTGTAGCAACTAATAAATTCAACTGTTCTGCCAATTCATTCATATTAGAACAAAATGAAAATCTTCCTTGAAGTTTGGTGAAATTTTCTGCAAATTCTAGTTCTAAATCTTCTAGTGAGGGTTGATACACAAATTCAGTTGGGTTCCTTTGTACAAAAGGCACAGGCACTTGTTTTGTAAGTGCCTGACGAATTTTATTTAATATGCTTTCTCTTGTAGTTAGCGACATTTTACACAGTATCGTTGTTTTGAATGGTTGTGTTTTCAACTAAGCTATTATCTGTTAAATCTTTAGCTGCCTCTACTTCCAAAATCTTTTTTTCTTCAAATGGTCGCTTGCCAATCAACTCTTCTACATCACTTTTATGTAAAATCTCTTTATCTAGTAATGCTTTTGCTAGAATTTCTACTTGTTCTTTTTTTTCTGTTAGTAATTTAATAGTGGCATTGTAGGCATTGTCAATAATTTTTCTTACTTCTTCATCAATAATTTTGCCTGTTTCTTCGCTGTAAGGTTTTGTAAAAGTGTTTTCTTGAGATGGGTCATAAAAACTAACGTTGCCAATTCTTTCATTCATACCATAAGCAGTAACCATACTATATGCAATACGTGTTATTTGTTGCAAATCGTTACTAGCCCCTGTAGATATTTTGCCAAAGAAAATTTGCTCTGCAGCTCTGCCACCAAGTGTCATACAAATTTGATCTGTTAGTTGCTCAATATCATACAAATACTGTTCTTTAGGTGTGTATTGGGCATAGCCTAATGCAGCAGTACCACGTGGCACTATTGTTACCTTTAACAATGGATAGGCGTGTTCTAAAAACCAGCCACAAACGGCGTGTCCTGCTTCGTGATATGCAATAACAGATTTTTCGTGTGGTGCAATAATTTTATTCTTCTTCTCTAATCCACCAATTACTCTATCAATAGCATCTTGAAAATCTTTCATATCAACACCATCCTTATTTCCACGTGCAGCAATTAGAGCAGCTTCGTTACAAACATTGGCAATATCAGCACCTGCAAAACCAGGGGTTTGCTCGGCAAGTTTGTAAATGTCTAAATTTTCAGATACTTTAATTGGTCCTAAATGCACTTTAAAAATAGCTTCTCTTCCT
The DNA here is from genome assembly GCA_049241265.1 of Chitinophagaceae bacterium. GTDB lineage: Bacteria > Bacteroidota > Bacteroidia > Chitinophagales > Chitinophagaceae > CAIVPM01. The sequence continues at coordinate 5,652 of JBMLRA010000203.1, read as the reverse complement.
TTTACATCAGGTTTGTCGATTGTAATTTGTCTATCAAATCTTCCTGGACGAAGTAATGCAGAATCTAAAACATCTGGCCTATTAGTTGCTGCCAAAATGATAATACCACTATCGCCACCAAAACCATCCATTTCAACCAACAATTGATTTAATGTGTTTTCTCTTTCATCATTGCTCATTACTGCATTCTTGCCTCTTGCTCTTCCAATAGCATCTATTTCATCGATGAAAATAATACAAGGTGCTTTTTCACGTGCTTGCTTGAATAAATCTCTAACACGACTAGCACCCACACCCACAAACATTTCAACAAAATCGCTACCACTAAGGCTAAAAAAAGGAACTTGAGCTTCGCCTGCCATTGCTTTTGCCAATAAGGTTTTACCTGTTCCTGGAGGGCCAATTAACAAAGCACCTTTTGGTATTTTGCCTCCTAAAGCCGTGTATTTTTTAGGAGTTTTAAGAAAATCTACAATTTCCATTACCTCAACTTTTGCTTCATCTAAACCTGCAACATCACCAAAATTGATATTTACTTTTGTTCCTTTGTCGAATAAAGTAGCTTTCGATTTTCCAATATTAAAAATCCCTCCACCACCTGCACCACCTGCACCACCTCCCATTTTTCTCATTAATAGGAACATAGCTCCCACTAATAATAGAACAGAAATAATCATATTGCTAAATGGTCCAAAAAAATCAGGGTCAGTAGTTACATTTACTTGTACATCTGGTATATTATTTTCTTTGCAAAAAGTTCTAATCGTTTCAGGATAGGTTTTTGCATCAGAAATTTCATATTGAAAAATTGGCACTCCTTTAATTTTTTCAGGAGTGTATTTCATATTTGGAAATTTTTTTGCGTAGAAGGGTTTTCTAATGCTATCTGGCTTTAAGTAAATTCTTACTAAATCTTTATTTTTAATTAAATCTAGTTTTTCAATATCTCCAGCCAAAAGCATATTTTGCCTTACTTCTTGCTCAGATAATTTAGAGGCTTCAGGCTTTAGCCCCCCACCTAAAAGTGTGGAACCAATAAGTGCAGCCAATATTAAGGCGTATACCCAATAAATATTAAATTTGGGACCTTTGCCACGTTGAGGTTTTTCTTCAAATAATCGTTCTTGTAAGGGTTTGTTTTGTTCCTCTTTTGTTTGCTCAACAGGTTTATGGTTTGTTGCTTGTTTATCTTCCATTTTAATTGCTTCTATATGTATTTTCGGTTGCTATAATTTAATTAATCTTCTTGGCCATCTGCTTCTGCATCACTCCACATTTCTTCTAACTTATAAAACTTTCGGGTAGCAGGTTGCATTACGTGTACCACTATGTTTACATAATCTACCAAAACCCATTGTAATGATTGTCTTCCTTCTTGCTTGTAAGGATTTTCGCCACAAATTTCAAATACAAGTTTTTCAATATTATCGCTAATTGCCTTTACTTGTGGGGCACTATTTGCAGTGCAAACAATAAAAAAATCTGCAACAGCTTCGTGTATTTTTCTTAAGTCCAAACAAACAATGTCTTCCCCTTTTTTATCTTCTATGGCTTTAATAATTGTTTTGTATATCCTTGAATTTTTAGCAAGTTTTGTCGATGGTTTTTTTCGACTGTCAAGTAATGTTAACGGTGTCAATAATTTAATTTTTTTGTTAATGGATATAAGTTGAAAATGATTTTTGGATTGTTTTTTAAATATTCTCCAATTTAAAATATAAACTTATAACTCTTTGATATTTTTGTCAAAAGTAATACTCTTTTGTCAACGCATCAACCTCCTATCAAATTAGGTAAGCCTTTTATACAACTTTTAACAGTTGATAGTACCAACAATTATGCCCTTAACTTGCTGAAAGATAATTTGGCTGGTAATGGCACAGCCATTTTTGCAGCAGAACAAAGCAATGGAAGAGGACAAATGGGCAAAATTTGGAAAGCAAATGCCAATGAAAACATTATTATTTCCATAATAGTTGATATTTCTGCCGTTCATATACAAAATCAATTCAATTTGCTTGCAATGGCTGCATTGGGCAGCTATGACTTTTTTAATAAATATGCAGGTGACGAAACTGCCATAAAGTGGAGTAATGATATTTATTGGAGAGACAAGAAGGCAGGGGGTATTTTAATTGAAACTACACAACACCAACAAAAAAGGTTTGCAATAGTTGGTATTGGTATTAATATTAATCAAGTGCAATTTGACGAAAGTTTAATAAACCCTGTTTCTTTAAAGCAAATTACAGGTAAGCATTTTAATGTTGTTGAACTAGCAAAAGAACTTTGTGACTGTATTGGTAATTGGTATGATGTTTTACTTAAGAATAATCATCAAGAACTATTAAGTTTTTACAACAGTCATCTTTATAAAAAAAATAAAGAAGTAAAGCTGAAAAAGGGGAATATTAAATTCAATTGCATCATTAAATCTGTAAATTCAAATGGAGAGTTGCAAGTTGAAAATGGCTTGAGCGATAGTTTTAAGTTTGGAGAAGTCGAGTGGATAATATGAAAAACTTTCGCTAATATTGTTTACCAAAACCAAGATGACTGTATGAAATATATATTCACCTTATTTTTTATTACATCGTCTTGTTTCAATTCGTTTTCTCAAGATAATCTGTACAATCCAAAAGACAGTAACCTTTTAAACAAAATAATTGATTCGTTAGATAAGAATTATAAAGATGAATCTTATGAAAAGCTACTTGAAATTGGAATGAAGGCAAGGCGTTTTTTAAAAAACAGCAACAATCTTCATTATGCTAATATCTTGAAACAAGAAGGCTTTCATGGGGTAACCTATGGCGATTATTCTATAGCTACATTAAAGCTTGATAGTGCGATAACTATTTATGATGCTTATAACGACACATTTAATGCTGTAAAATTATTAAATACTAAAGGTATAAGTTTAATGTACAGCGGTAGTTATTTGCAAGCTTTGCAAAGTTTATTTGTTGCTTTATCAAAATCTAAATTGCTAAAAAATATTAAGCTGCAATCGCAAATACTGAACAATATTTCACTGGTGTATCAAAGTATTAAAGATTATGAAGCAGCTATTTCATTTTCAAAAGAATCGCTGAAGCTGAAACTGGTTTTAAAAGACTCACAAGCAGTTATTAGTAACTACGCCAATATTGCCAACTTTTATTTTGACAAAAAAATGTATGACAGTTCATTGTCAAATAACAGGTCATTACTAAAATTGCTTGATACTTATCAATCAGAAAGTGACTTAGCCGATACATACTTAGCTATTGGAAACTGTTTTTTTTATACAAACAAACTGGATAGTGCCGTGTATTATTTTGAAAAGAGCCATAAAAAAATTTCAACAAATACTGCTGAACAGAACAAAGCCAACATAATATTATCGCTACTCACAGGCTATCTTAAAACCAACCAAATCAATAAAATTGCTCCATTAAAAAGTAAATTGGTAATTAGCTCAAAAGAAATTGCCGACCCTGCATATCAAAGAGACTATCACTACTTTTTTTATCAGTATAATAGAAAAATAAACAACATTTCTGCATCACTTAACGAGCTAGAATTATATAAACAATTTAATGATACAATTGAAGCTAATGCCAATAATATTGAGCATCAAAAAATTGCTATTAAATACGAACTTGGCAAAAAATTAGTAGCAGATAGTTTGCAAGCAGAACAAAAAATTTTAATTGCAAATGGCAAAACAATTCAAACTCGCAATAGCTTGTTAATAGTGGCTTTACTATTAGTAATTGCTTTAGCAACTGCCATTATTTTGTATAACAGAAGTAAACTATTTAAGAAGAAAGCAATTATTGCCGAACAAGAAAAACAAATTGAAGCACAACAAAAAATTGCTTATCAATTAAAAACCTTGCAGGCACAAATGAATCCTCATTTTGTGTTCAATTGTTTTAATACGATTGATTCTTTTATTCTTCAAAATAAACAATACGAAGCATCATTATTGGTGCAGCGGTTCTCTAAACTATCTCGAAAAATATTGGAGCAAACATCTTTAAACAATATTTCTTTTGAAGAAGAATTAGAAACACTTAATACCTATTTGCAAATAGAAAAGCTTAGAGCCAATAATAGTTTTGATTTTGGTATTGAAAAAGATGAAGCCACTTTAAGCTATCAATTGCCACCAATGTTGCTGCAACCTTTTGTTGAAAATGCAGTGGTACATGGCGTTAGAGCCTTGCAAAACAAAGATGGATTTATTAAAATTACAGTAAGAAATAACGTTGATTTTATAACAATATATATAGAGGACAACGGTGTTGGTAGAAAAAAGGCTGCTGAAATTAAAGAACACAATACATCAACACATCGTTCTATGAGTATGGATTTAACCTTGCAAAGATTGAAAGCTTTGCATCAAAATGCTTCAATAGAGAACTATTTACAATTCACTGATTTTGATAACAATAAAACGGGTACTTTAGTAACCATTAAAATACCCAAAGTAGTGAATGAGTGATAGTGAATAGTAAATCGGAATTTGTTTTTAGAATTAAAAAATTGTTATGCTAAAAGCTGTTTTAATAGACGACGAGCAAGAAAATATTAATGCCCTACAAATAAAATTGTCAATGGTTTGCCCCGAGGTAAATGTTGCTGCAAGCTTTACCAATCCAGCTGATGCCATTGTTTTTTTTAGTAATAATAATGATATTGACATTTTGTTTTTAGATGTTGAAATGCCGGTGCTGAATGGGTTTCAGCTATTGGATGCTTTGGCTTCACGCAACTATGAAGTAATAATGGTAACTGCCTATGCTGAGTATGCTTTAAAGGCAATTAAGGCTAGTGCATTAGATTATTTACTAAAACCTGTTGAGTATGATGAACTGAGAAGAGCTGTAAATAAAGTAATAGAAAAACATCAAAAAGAAAAGCAGGTTATTAAGCAAATAACCGAACTGTCATCTGCCATAAAACACAGTTACCATCAAACAGATAAAATACTATTACACTCTTCTAAGGATGCACATTGGGTGCAATTGAGCAACATAATAAGGGTTGAAGGAGAAAACAATTACAGTATTTTTTGTCTGAAGGATGGCCCTAAAATAGTCGTTTCAAAAACCCTAAAAGAGTTTGAAGAAAAATTGGAAACACAACATTTTTTTAGGGTCAACAGATCACAGATAATCAACCTGAATTATCTAACCAAACTACTAAAACCCGATGTATTAATGGTGCAAATGACTGATGGCACACAAATAGAAGTTTCTATTAGAAGAAAAGCAGAATTGTTGAAAATACTGAAACATTAATCCCATTCTTATTATAACAAGTTTAAATCATCATACGCACATCATATTATATCATCCTGCAAATCTTAAATTAAAAATTCCTCACACTCACTCAATATTTGTTTACACTCACTCAAACACCACCCACCACACCAAACAGCTTGTTTAGTTTTACGAAAGATTTATAAATAGTCAATTATTTCTTTCATCATAAAACTAACAAAATGAAAAAGCATCTACTCACAATTGTTCTTACGGCTATGTTTTTTACTGCTGCACAAGCACAAGTAGCAATTAAACCAGCAGGCAGTGGTACTTCAGCAGACCCAAGTGCAATGCTTGATGTACAAAGCACCAACAAAGGTGCATTGCTACCAAGAAT
>JBMLRA010000202.1:5394-6420 GCA_049241265.1 Chitinophagaceae bacterium | reverse complement strand
TGGTAATTGGTATTATTTCCATTTTGATTTTTCTCAATTCAAATTTGATAGTTCAATTGTTCCCAATTATTATCAGCAGTTGTATCCTGCTAAAGCAGCTTTAATTAAAGGAGATGAATTTTACATTTCAAGTAATAGTGCATCAAATCCAAACAATATTTTAAGTTACATCAACTATGCTAATAATAATTTTAATAATGAACGACTACTATTTTTACGTTTGTATGTTAGCTCATCAAACCCTAATGCCAATTTATATTTAAAGCAACTAAATATCAGAGGAGGATTCCTCACATTGTTGCCAGTTGCTTTCAACGCTTTCAACGCCACAAAAAACAACAAAAATGTTCATTTAAATTGGTCAATGAAAGATGAAACCAATATTGAAAAATATATTGTAGAAAAATCAAATGCAAGCAATGTTTTTGAAACAATGAAAACTGTTTTGTCAAATAAAGAAAATAGCTATACTTCAATTGATAATACGCCCAACAAAGAAGTTAATATGTATCGCATTAAAGCTATTGCAAAAGATGGAAAAGCAACATATAGCAGCGTTGTAAAGGTTTTAAATGATGTTAAAAACGAAACAGTAACTATATATCCAAATCCTGTAAAAGATATTTTATCGGGACAAGTTGAAACTAAAAAAACAGAAAAAACAATAATTCAAATAAGAGATTTACAAGGAAGAGTTTTACAACAAAAAGAACAACAATTACAAGTAGGAAATAATACTTTTTCAATGAATATTTCAGCTTTTGCAAAAGGAATTTATATTCTAGCTATCAAGGGTTCTGTAAATAAATCTATGCAGTTAATTAAAGAATAAATTGATTTTAGGTTTATTTTTTTAGTTCTAAATAATATCCCTACACTTGTATCTCAATCAAAACCAATTTTTATGCTTAAGCACTTTAAATTCTACAATAAACAAGATGTTCTTGCATTAACGAAAATTAGAAAGTTTGAAACCAAGTTAGGAGAAAGATTGCAAGTAATTTCTAATACTAATGACTTAGATGC
>JBMLRA010000202.1:0-5384 GCA_049241265.1 Chitinophagaceae bacterium | reverse complement strand
TTAAAAATTGTAAGGCAAAATTTGTATTGTTTGGAGTGCCAGAAGATATTGGTGTTAAAGCAAATAATGGCATTGGAGGAGCCGATAGTGCTTGGACTCCATTCCTTCAATCATTCTTAAATATTCAAAGCAATGATTTTTTGGATGGTGAGGAAATTTTGTTGCTCGGTCATTTTAATTTTAGTGAAATAGCGAGTTTAATAGATAATAATGCACAGTCTAACGATGAGAAATTATTAGCATATCGTCACGCTGTAAATGTAGTGGATGCAGAGGTGGAGCAATTAATGCACATTATTACACAAAACAGAAAGTTGCCAATTGTGATAGGAGGTGGTCATAACAACGCCTATCCTTGTATTCGTGGTGCAGCCAAAGGTTGGCACAAAGCGGGTGTTATAAATATAGCTGAAATAAATGCTATTAATTTAGATGCACATGCTGATTATAGACCAATGGAAGGAAGACACAGTGGCAATGGATTTAGATATGCTGAAGAAGATGGATATCTTGAAAAGTATTGTGTTATAGGGCTGCACGAAAATTATATTACACAAAATACGTGGATGGATATGGTTAATAATCCATTTGTTGATTGCATTACTTTCGAAGATATTTTTGTTAAAGAGAAGCAAAATTTTATGCAAGCAGTTGCACACGCAGCTGGATTTACAGAAGATACTTTATGTGGAATTGAACTTGATTTAGATTGTATCGAAAATACTTTAAGTAGTGCTACAAGTCCATCTGGTATTAGCTCACAAAACGCCAGACAATTTATAAATTATACAGCCAGCACAACAAGACCAGCTTATCTACACATTTGTGAAGGTGCAACAAATTTGGCTGATGGAAGAATAAATACACAGACAGGTAAATTGATTAGCTACTTGGTTAGTGATTTTGTGAAAGCAATTTTAGATGTGTTGAATGACGTGGAAGATTAAATTACATCAATAAAAATCCCGCCATGTAGAAACAAAGCGGGATAACCAAAACCAACTGTATATGAAAACTATTTTATAATATGTTTATTTCCTTTGGCTGCACTTTTACCTCTTCTTTTTTAGGTAAGAATACATTTAGTAAACCATTTTCGTATTTAGCTTGAATACCGTCAATGTTGATATTATCATTGAGGTCGAAAGTTCTTTTAAAACTTTTGGTGCTAAATTCTCTACGCAATGTTTTGTATCCTTTGTTCTCAGTTTCTTCTTTCTTTTCATAGCTGATAGTTAATAAACCTTTTTCAGCATTAATTTTGAAATCCTCTTTGTTTCTTCCCGGGGCATTCAATTCCAAATGAAAACCATCATTTGTTTCATGGATGTTCACTGCTGTTGAAAAATTGCTCCAATCTGATTGTGATGGAAGATGTCCGAAAAAATCATCAAATAAATTGTTGATGTAAACTGGTTTTTGCTTCACGATTGTCATAACTTATTTTTTTAATTGTTAAATAATTTGTTTGTGAATAGCATTTTGCAAACTACATTCCAGTGTATATAAATAAGACTTTATGTCATTTTTATTTTTTAAATAAGACAAAATGTCTTTTTCGAGTGTAGAAAAAAGGAAAATTGTCATATCAAAATGAAAAATCTACTCTTTATATTTGTAAAAATTATAGACAAAATGTATCCAGCAGAAATAGTATTGCCAATGAAGGCAGAATTAACAGAGAATGGCTTTGAAGATTTAGTGAGTGCAGAGCAAGTTGATGTTACTTTAAAAAGTGAAGGAACAACTTTAGTAGTAATAAATTCAGTTTGTGGTTGTGCAGCAGGTGCTTGCAGACCAGGGGTTTTATTAGCAGTTCAAAATGCTACAAAAAGACCAGATAAATTAGCAACAGCATTTGCTGGTTTCGATGGTGCTGCTGTTAATCAAGTGAGAAATCATTTACTGCCTTTTCCTCCATCATCACCAGCAATCGCATTATTTAAAGATGGTGCATTGGTGAGTATGGTTGAACGCCACAATATTGAAGGACGTTCAGCACAAATGATAGCTCAACATTTGATAAGTGAATTTGATAAATATTGTAATTAAAATTTTGGTTAGTTTGGGTTAGTAAGTAAGAAAAGCCTCGCTTAAAAGCGGGGTTTTTTATTGTTTATGAGTTTGTTTTACATAAATTTAATTTGCTCTATGCATTTAATTGTTTTTGCTTTGCTAGAGATAATTAAACAATACCTAAAAACTAATCAATAATTTGTAAAATAAAAGTATTAAATATGGTTTAAGGTAGGTGATCTTACAGAATTATCTCGTCGTATTTAACTCTCGCAGAAGACGGAGAAATCGCTGAATTTTCTTGATATATGCAATTTATGCAAGCCATTTTATACATTTATTCTTTAATGACTACTCACTTATATTCATTTTACTAAAAGCTTGTTTCAGCACTTTGTTATAACTAAAATTTTTTAGTAGTGCATTTGTTGAATTTTTAGATTGTTATCGAAATTGTAGTTGCATTATATTTAATAATACTCGACTATTAAATATTCTGGAAATGAAATTTTTGTTTCTATATTAAACTATAAAATAAACAATTACATACTTGCAGCTACCAACTCTGCAATATCCAAAACTGCTACTTCATTTTCTTTCTCTTTATTCTTTACACCATCTGTCATCATTGTATTGCAAAAAGGACAGGCACTAGCTATAATTTTTGCACCAGTTTCAAGTGCTTCCTCAGTACGTTCAAAATTGATTCTTGTTGTGCCAGACTCATCTTCTTTAAACATTTGTGCACCACCTGCACCACAGCACAAACCATTGCTACGACAGCGTTTCATTTCAACTAATTCAGCATCCAATGCTTCTAAAACCTTGCGTGGTGCTTCGTAAATATTATTTGCTCTGCCTAAATAACAACTATCGTGAAAACTAATTTTTTTACCTTTAAAGTCACCACCTTCTTTCAAAACAATCTTTCCTTCATTAATTAATTGTTGTAATAATGTTGTATGATGAATCACTTCATAATTACCACCTAATTCAGGATATTCATTTTTTAAAGTATTAAAACAATGTGGGCAAGTAGTAACAATTTTTTTAATACCATAACCATTTAAAATTTGAATATTTTGGTAAGCCATCATTTGAAATAAAAATTCATTGCCAGCCCTTCGTGCTGGATCACCTGTACAGGCTTCTTCTTTGCCAAGTATGGCATAATCCATTCCAACTTTGTTTAATATCTCAGCAAATGCACGTGTAATTTTTTGTGCTCTTGCATCAAAACTTCCTGCACAACCAACCCAAAATAGAATTTCTGGAGTTTTGCCTTGTGCTGCTAATTCTTGGATTGAAGGAACTGTCATTTTTTTTTATTTAATCTGTTTATTTTATGATTTATTTTTTTTTATAGAGACCATTAGCCATTATTTATTTTCAATTAGATTTAATCTAATACCCCAACTGTCGTCCTGAAAACGAGCAGGAGCAGGTGTTGGTTGCCATGTGTAATGAATAAAATCTTTGTAAATTAACCCAATTCCTTTTGCATAAACCTCAATGCTGTAGTTCTTTTCATCATAAAATGATGGATTGAAATTACCTTGCTGCACCTTTGTATTTTGTTGTAAAACCGTGTAGGTGTTTTGTATATTACCTTTTATACATGTAAATGGTTCATCTAATTTGGTATAATGATAATCCCAATTGTCAAAATAATAAAAAGGTGATGGCAGTATTGTGTTAATGTATGCATTTCCTTTCCAACTTGTATTATAAGATACTGGATTGACAAGGGTTATAAACCTTAAATTATTATCGTTGTATTCAATTTTATTTGTTTCGATAGTTGTGTAATAAGTTGCTGTAAATGTCCAAGGTTGTATGCCTAGAGTATCGCGTAAATATCGAAATATTCTAAAGCTATTTCTGCCACTAGCATCCATAAAATTACTTTCTACACTATCTTTTGCCTGATAACTTTTTGTCGCCAATGATGCTCCAAAATTAATTGGGAGCGTAGAATCTAGTCTATAGATAAATGTTTTGCCCACTGTAATAGGATAGAGGTCGTTTATGACAATAGGAGTAAGTGTTTCCATACTTTTTTTACAAGAAAAAAAGAAGGTTGATAGCACTACAATTAAAAAATATTTTTTCATTGAAATAATATGATTTGTAAAGTAAATATATTTTCTAATAGCTCAAGTTATTTAAGTGTTTGTTATTAAAGCTTAATTAGTTTGTTTTTTTTAAAATCGATACTTGCAATGAAACGAATGCAAGGTTGTGTCAGTTTTTTTTCTGAAAATGAAACTGGCAGTTTGTGATGTTAATATTGATGCAAAGTAATTAGTTAGAGGTTATGGAAATTTATTACTGCGAGAAGGTTATAACAACGATTGATACTAACTTTAATTACGAGCTACAAAATAAATTACTTAAGAAATACCTTTTATTTTAAAATAGTTACAGACCCACTCATTTTTTTATAACCAGGTACGTCAATAATATAGTAATAAGTACCAACAGGTAAAGGTTGGCCATTATTAGTTCCATTCCAAGGTTTGTTGTACCCAAGGGATTGGAAAACCACGTTTCCGCCTCTAGTAAATACTTGAACTTTAATATTCGAAAAATCTGATAATACAGATAAATCCCATACATCATTAATTCCATCATTATTTGGAGAAAATGCGTTTACAATTACTAATTCTTTATATAATTTAATGTATGTTTTCGCCAAACTGATACAACCTTCACTACTAGTAGCTTTTATGGAATAAGCAATGCTATTTTGTGGTGTTGCTGTTGGCTTTTCTATAGTATCTAAATTCAAATATGTGCCTGGTAACCATTTGATTTCCTGAGCATTTGTTATTTGGGCATCTAGAATAACTTGCGACCCACTCCAAACTCTAAAAGTATCAGCTACTGCAATTATAGGTTGTGTTTTAAGCTTCAAGTTCAAAGTCGCTAAACTATCACACCCTTGAGAATTAGTAGTGTGATAAGTCTGAGCACCAGCAGCAGTAAAGTTTAAACCATTCCAGGAATAAGGTAAATCACTTGGACAAACAGATATATTTTGTGTTGATGCTGTATTCGTTTTTACTGTTAAATTCAATGTTGCTGTTGAGTCACAACCTTGACTATTTACTAATCCAGTTTTTGTCTGAGCACCAGCAGCAGTAAAGCTTAGACCATTCCAAGTGTAAGGTAAATCACTTGGACAAACAGATATATTTTGTGTTGATGCTGTATTCGTTTTTACTGTTAAATTCAATGTTGCTGTTGAGTCACAACCTTGACTATTTACTAATCCAGTTTTTGTCTGTGAACCAGCAGCAGTGAAGGTTAAACCATTCCAAGAATATGGTAAATCACTTGGGCAAATTGATAAATTAGTTGTAGAT
>JBMLRA010000201.1:0-1568 GCA_049241265.1 Chitinophagaceae bacterium | reverse complement strand
ATGGGAAGTTTATTAATAATTGTGTTGTTGGTGAAGAACACCAACAACGGCGAAAACTACTCAAAATAAAATTCAACAACTTAGACAATGATAAATAATCATTTAAAAAAAATTCTTTACTCATTATTCCTTGCCTTTCAATGTGGATGCAGTGGAAATTGCGATGATGAAATTGATAACTTAGAAATAAACGGTAAAGTTATTTCTAAACAAAAGTTAGAAATGCCATGTTATGGTTCAATAATATATTTAGAAAAAAATAAAGTAAAAGAAATTAAAGTTTGCTTTTGTGTTCCTTCTTCAGAAGATATTTGGACTTACGTACAAAAGAATGACAGTATTTATAAAGAAATTGGAAATAGCTTGATTAATGTTTATAGAAATGGGAAACCAGTAAACTTTGAATATCCATGTTGTAATCAATAAAAAACCGTTAGTGGGCAGTTGTTAAATTTTTTAAATACACAAAACAATCTTACAAGCGAAGATGGTGCATTTTTAAATTGGATATTTTTAGATGACGAACAACTAAAATACAATAGCAATAGTAGTGGTTTTGTAAGTGTAATACCTACAATGTTTGAAAAGGGTAATGCTGGTAAATGTAATGAAGATGCAGAAATAATACAGGCAAATAGTGGAAATGGTATTGATATAACAAAAAATGGATACTTCCTTCCCAGCAACGTCCCTAACTAGGCGTAGTTTGTTTTCCACTCAGCGTACGGCTTCGCACCCCTACTAGGCTTAGTTTGCAACAAAGTAACTTGGCGTATGGCTTTGCCTACGCCATTTTTGTTTTCAGCAGCATTTGCTGCCTTCTACACAACTGCTACTTGCACCAAACCTTTACTATTATTGTAATCCCTTGCACTACTATACAAGTAATCTGTAGCATTATCAACATAACCTTCTTTTACAGGATTGTTGTGTATATAATGCAGTTTGCTTAAAAACATATTGTTTAAATGTGGGTCAATACCAATAGCATGATTTTCGTGTGTCCAAAGTTGGTATTCATTGTTGCGTGTATGTTGCTCAGCTGCTTTTTTAAACTGAAACAACATCCAATCACGCCTACTTTCAGGTTCGTTTTGTATGCTTTGTAAAATAGTTTTACTGGTATGGCGTTTTAAATCTCGTATTGTGTTTGATAATTCGCCTGTTTTGCTGCTTAAAATACAGTGTACATGATTGCTCATAATACACCAACTATGTACTTGTAAACCTTTGTGTTTAACACAAAAGTTAAAAGCATCAACTACAATATCTTTATAACGCTTTCTTGTAAAAATATCTACCCAGGCTACTACCTGAAAAGTTAAGAAATACATTCCTTGTTGGTCTTTTATTACATAACTATCTGGCATGTAACAAAACTACAAACTTTTAATTATTGCTGCAACTGCTGATTAAAAATTTTTGTATTATTATTTTGCAGCAAATGCTGCTGAAAACCATTACAGCGTAGGCGAAGCCATACGCTGAGGATAAGAAACAACGCCAAGTTAAGGTTTCCTTTTAGTTTAGACTGTTCAACAGACCATTTGTTTTGCTCTACAAATATT
>JBMLRA010000200.1:0-13309 GCA_049241265.1 Chitinophagaceae bacterium | reverse complement strand
AAGTTGGTAGCTTATTATTTATGATCTACCACAGAGGCTGGGTGATTTTCTTTGTGAACCCTGTGTCTCTGTGGTTAATTTTTAAATATATTTATGATGAATAAGTTAATAATACGTTTTTGGGTATTTGGTATTTGTTGTGTGGTATTTGGTATTACTGCCAATGCCCAAACCTGGCAATGGGGCAGGCGTGGTGGTGGCAGTGCAGGTTTGAACAATTTTGCGGAAAAAATAGTAGATATGATGACCGATGCCAATGGCAATGTATATATGCTGGCAAGGTTTGATGGCGGTGGTGATGAAAACTTAGACACTGGCAATGGTGATAGCATAGCACTGCAAACAAATGGAGTGCCTACTGCTGTTTTTTTTAGTTACAATTGCAGTGGAAAATTAAGATGGGCTAAAGTATTTCGTGTAGATAATGGAAAAGCTGCACCAGTTGCTATGACAATAGATAGCTTAAACCATATTTATATTGCATTAGCAACGCAAAGCCTTTTGCATATAGATGTTGATTCTTTTGTAACAAACTCTAAAACAAAAACAATTGGTATTGCACAATATGATACCGCAGGGCATTTTAAATGGTTTAGACAACCCAATCCAGATAGCGTAAGTACAACTAAAAATGTTACACAATACAGGGTTTTTAATAGTGCAACATTGCCCAATGGAGATACTTATTTGTTTTGTGCTTTAGGCACTGGTTTAATAGCAGGCAGCAACAATTTGGTAGTACCCACAGCGGGGCTTTATTTTTTAAAATATAATGTAGCTGGTGTGGCTACAGAGTTGATAAAACCTGATATGCGTGGAAATGGTGTAGCGTTTAACTGGTCTAATTTTAGTGTAACTAAAAATCGAAAATTTGTGTTTACTGCTGTTAGAAGTAATGTGAACACAAAGGATAGTTTAATAGTTGGTGGGCAGCAGATTAAACACCCAGTATTTTTATGTTGCTTCAGCCCTACAGGTAATGTATTATGGAAAGTAGAAAATACAGATACGACAAGTGGTATTATTAGCGGCAGACCTTTTATTGATGAAAGTAAAGGATTAATCTATGTAGTTGGTGGAGAAATATGGGGAACACAAATAGTTGACACACTTGGGGGCATACCTATTATTAACGCTGGTAAGACAGGATATGGAAGTAAAGGTTTTTTGCCCTTTTCAGCTTGCTTAGACACCCTTGGGAATTACAAAAAGATTAATTGGGGTAGTTGTTATATTAACATTGGTAATAGTTTAAATAACCTAACATTTAGGAGCGATGGAAGAATGTTTGCGACAGGTTATGGGGGAGGTATTATTTGGGATGGATTTAATTTTTATGGAGGTAACGGGGGCTATCAAACCTTTATGCCAAGTTTTGATGCTACAACAGGTAGTGTAATGAGTATGGATAGTTTAAAATCTAATAATGGGGCAAGTTATGGTGATGTAATTGCCGCAGATAAAAACAATAATATTTATGTAGGTGGGCATATGGCAAATGATGTGGTTGTTGCAGGGCAAACACTACAAACTTTTGGGGGGCAATGTGATTTTTTTGTAGCTAAATATGGTTATCCAAATTGCTCTGTAATAACACCCCTTAAAATTATTAACTATTCTGTAAATCAACTGCAATCAGATAAAATTGTTATAGAAAATAATTGGATTACAGTAAACGAAGAAAATATGAGTCACTATAATATTCAACGTTCAATAGATGGCAGTAGTTTTACTTCAATTGGTACAGTAACAGCTAAAAACTGGGATAAAAATTCCTACACTTTTAAAGATATATTTTCCCTAGCCGATTTAAATACCAATAAGCCATTCAATGGCAATATTTATTACAGGTTAGAGAGCCTTGATAGAGAACACAAAAAAGAGTATTCCCAAATTAAAAGTATCAACTTATCGCCCAATATAAAGTTTAGCCTTTATCCTAATCCTACCAAAAATTTTGTAAATATTCAATGTAAGGAAGGCATTAAACAATTATTGATTACAGATTATTTGGGTAAAAAGGTTTATCAGTCAACAGTTAACGGTCAACAGTCAACCGTAAATTGTAAACAACTGCCAAAAGGTTTACACATTGTACAAATAACCACCACTAAAGGAAATATGCTAAATGAAAAATTAGTGATTGAATAGTAATAACAGCTACTACACACAAATAGTAACCATTAACATAACGTTAACTATCAATCCATAAATTTGCAGCATTATTAAAATAAAGCAAGATGAATTTTCACTTAACACAAATACCCGAACGTACTGCACAACCACGCAGCAAAGGCTTAACAATGGTAATGGATAAAGGGTTAAGCATTAATGAAGTAAAAAATTTTTTAGAAGGAACTAGCCCACACGTTGATATTGTTAAACTAGGTTTTGGAACTTCGTTTGTAACACCCAATTTAAGAGAAAAAATTGAAGTATATAAGGCAGCAGGAATGCCCATTTATTTTGGTGGTACTTTATTTGAAGCATTTTTGGTGCGAAATCAAATGGATGATTACATTGCTGTATGCAAAGATTATGGAATTGAATATGTAGAAGTGAGTGATGGTTCTATAACCATACCACACACTGAAAAATGTGGCTATATTGAAAAACTTACTAAACATGCAACTGTATTAAGCGAAGTGGGTAGTAAAGATGCTGCACATATAATACCCCCATACAAATGGATTGAACTAATGAGGGCTGAATTAGAAGCTGGTGCATCGTATGTTATTGCAGAAGCAAGAGAGGCAGGTAATGTGGGCATTTATAGAGGCAGTGGTGAAGTGAGAGAAGGTTTGGTGCAAGAAATTTTAACACAAATACCCGAAGAAAAAATTATTTGGGAAGCACCACAAAAAGCACAACAGCTTTACTTTTTAGAATTAATAGGTTGCAATGTAAATTTAGGCAATATTGCACCAAGCGAAGTAATAGCTTTAGAAGCTATGCGTATTGGTTTACGTGGCGATACTTTTGAACTTTACCTAGACAAAAAATAGCCTAATGTGCTATAAAGAAGTACAATTTACAATGGTTAATCAATAACAAATGCAACTTAACAAACGAAAAACAGTAAATGAGAAACGTTTGTTTGGCTTAATAGGGCATCCACTAACTCATTCTTTTTCTAAACAGTACTTTGATAGTAAGTTTAAAAACGAACAGATAGTGGATGTTTTTTTTGAACTATTTGATATTAAAAACATTGAAGAACTAAGCTCCTTTATTATCAATACATCATTGAATGGTTTTGCCATTACCATTCCATATAAACAACAAATAATTCCTTTTTTAACTGTAGCCAATGATGTTGTTAAACAATTAAATGCTTGCAATTGTGTACGTATTGATAATGGCAAGTTAGTTGGATTCAATACCGATGTTATTGGCTTTGAACAATCCTTGATTAAAGACTTAAAACCACAACACACTAAGGCATTAATACTTGGCAATGGTGGTGCAGCAGCTGCTGTAAAATATGTATTACATAAATTAGGCATTGCATTTTTAGTGGTTAGAAGAAATACTAAAGATGGCTGTATCACTTATAGTGATATTGATGACCACTTATTGCAATCACATACACTTATTATTAATACAACCCCACTTGGTACTTACCCCAACATTGAAGAATATCCAAACATTCCATATCAACATTTATCAAGCAATCATTATTTATTCGACTTGGTGTATAATCCTACAACAACAGCGTTTATGAGTAAGGGATTACAGCAGAATTGTTTGGTAAAAAATGGTTATGAAATGCTTGTTATTCAAGCAGAGGAAAACTGGAAAATATGGAATAATCAATAATCCACTTGTAATTACAGAAAACTTAAATAATCGATTTATTGTTAAGATACAAAAATTAAAAAGGCTATCTCGCTTGAGATAGCCTTTTTAATTAAATATTTCGAACTAATTAGTTTTTTGAAATTTTCATATCATCTGGTTCAAAAGTAGCCACAGCGTTCTTATTAGAACCTGCTGGAACATCATACCTGAATGCAAGGTAAATGCTATTACCTCCATAAGCAGATAAATCAAACGGACCATAAGGAATAAATGGAGTAAACGTAGGTGAATTAGCTTGAATTGAATTGAACTCAACCCAAGTTGCTGCAGATGGATTACCACTACCTGTATAGTTGGTAGACACTAAGGCTTTTAATGTACCAACAGTGTATCTGTGTGCACAAGTGTAAGTATATTTTGGTGCAATACCAGTAGGTATTGCTATTGCAGGAGAAATTAACCAACTAGTAATATTGGTTGTTGGCAAAGCTGATGATGTAAATGCCGATACTTTAGGAAAAATACTGCTACCAAAAGAAGCAAGTGTGTAAGGTACATCACCAGATTCTTGAATATTTTTCCAACCGCTTATTACTAATGGAGCAGCACCTGTTGTTGGATAAGCTTGAAAATCTTCCTCAAACAAAAAGCATCTTGGGCCAGAGAATTTAACATCAGTTGTATCTCTAATAATTAATTGTTTCGTGGTGTTATAAACAGTATAAATAGCTACTATGCTACCATTACCATTTTGTGGATTTTTACCTGCAAAATCTGCATAACCACTCGTTCTTACTAATAAACTTGATGTACCACCACAACTTTTAATGTAAACTTCTCCAGCTTTTTTATAAGCAGAAGTATCGCCATAAGTTTTTTTAGTGTCTCCCAATTGAAACTCAAAATCGTTTAATTGTATTAAATCGCCCAGCAATGGAAATTGCATAAATGAACCCGTTAAATTTAAATCTGCTTGTGTTACTACTTTTGGTTTTGCTTCTTCAAAATTATTTAAAGAACCACCAATTACATAATTGGCAACTAATGGAGTAGGAACTGCTTCTAATGTTGGAGAACCATTAACAATGGCTCTTACACCTAATTGCATCATATTATTGTAATCACTAATACAAAGACCCTTGCATTTTACAAAAACTCTTCTACCAACAGGGAAGTTAGTGTATAGTGTACCAGATAATTCAAGTGCTATAGCACCTGTAGCATCTCTAATGTACATTTCCTTGTATAGGTTACCGCTTTTATCATTTGCAATAACAACACCACTAATAATGGCATCGTCATTTATCATATCATAAGCACCAGATACAGTGTGCCTAGCCTTTAAAGCTTTAATAGTTGTAGTAGCAGTTAAATTAGGGTCTGCCGCTTCTGGCGGAGCTTCATAATTCTTTTTACATGATACTGTTACAGTTGCGAACAATAATGCAACAAATGAAAAGCGAAATAGTGATTTAGTATTCATAAATTTATTTTTATCTTAGTGTTATTTTATTAGTTATTAAAATCTTAATGAAACGCTTGCTGCATAGTTAACTCCATAAGCGTAATTATATCTCCCAGGGAATTTTTCAAATTCAGAAGCATCAAACCTTAACTGTTCAAAAGCAAATGGGATAATGGTTCTATTGTTAAGCAAATTGCTTGCACTTAAGCTAAATGCCAAGAAAGTATTCTTTTTATTAATACTCCATGATTTAGGTAGCTTTAAAGAATAACTTGCATACATATCAACTGTTGACTGGCTTTGTAATTTAGTTTGGTCTAAAATGGCTCGCCATTCTGGGCTTCCTTCCTTCAATCCTTGAACAGCAGCAGCAGTTCTACGCAAAGGATTAATTTCAACATAAATATCATCAAAGTAATTGTAAGTAATACCTACCGACCAAAACTTAGGGGAACGATAGTTGAAACCAACACTATAAGCTTGTTGAGGTGTTCCACCAACATAATAACCTTTAGCATAAACAACATCTCTGCTAACAACAGATGCATCATTGTCTATAGTAGTAACAGAATTTTGTGTGCTAGTGTAATAATAACGACCTACAGCAGCTGCAGCATTCATGGTTAAGTTAGGAAGCACTTTTGCTTCAATACCCAATTCACCACCTGAGTGTGTCTTATTAATGCCAGTAATACCATAGTTAACCAAGTTTAAATAAGTATCATGAAAGAATGTTAATACATTCATCTGATTATGAAACTCGGTATAATATCCTGTTAAACGAACTTTTAGTTTAGGTGCATTTAAAGTGTATCCAGCTTCTACACTTCTAATATCCTCATTAGTAATTTTATCTTGAGTTGTATTTCTTACCCTTGGAGACAAATAAACATTATCAAAAAATGGAGCTTTTGTTAGTGTAGCTATATTTCCATAAAAATAATTTCTACCGTTTAACTTGTAAGTAAATCCTGTTTTAAATGCATAGTTTTTAAAAATCTGCCACTCGGCTTTTCCAAAAGAATTATTGGGAAACAATCCATTTTTATAATTACCATTTCTTGCAAAACCAGTTCCCGAAAATTCTAAAGAAGCAAAGTAATCTAACTTATTGTACTTCATTACTACTTGTGCCCAAGCCAAAGCTCTGTTAATTGTAATATCGTAATTGTAGCCATAATCATCACCCACTTTTACTATTCGGTTAGGATTATTTAAATTAGATTGAGGTAAACTTTGATTATTGGCATTAATTCTTTCAGCAAATTGATTTAAATCAACATAATAATCACCACCAAGTAAGTCAATTATTTTTTTATAATTGTTATTTTTTTGATACTGAAATGATGCACCCCCTGTAAACTCTGTATGATCACCTATTCTAGCATTTAAAACTGTGTTAAGATTTAACCTTGTAGTTTTTGTTAAGTATTCGAATTGAACATATCTAGACCTTTTACCAGTAACACCATTAAAAGTCTCTGTTTGTCCATAGTTGGCATCGTATAATTTATTCCAATTAATTTGTCTAACATTATCGTTGGTTTGCCACTCCTTGGTTAGTTGAGCCTTCAAGTCAGCATCTTCCCAATAACTTGGTAAATAACGATAATATTGTGGGTTTGGATTGTCTGCATGATACCAATCTAAGTTGCTAGAACCTCTTTCGCCAACTGAAAAGCTTGCAGCTGTAACTAAATTGGTACTATTGTTAATTCTATAATCGTGTGTTAAAATAGCTACAGGTTGATTGGTTCTTGTTATGGCAGCATTACGTTTTTTACCGTTTTGCCACCCCCAATTAGGATTATAGTCATTACCAACTAAATCAAAAGCCTCTTTAACACCTGTTCCTTGTCTGCCACTTTTTGTTGGAGCACCAAACACAGCTAATGAAAGCAAGTGATTTTGACCAATTCTTTTATCTACAGCAGCAAACCAGCTCCACCCATCGTAAGAAGTACCAGGAAAATAAGCCTCATCTGCATATCTGCGAGATGCACTAAAACTAAATGCCCATCCTTTTTTGCTAATTCCAGTACTGTGTGTAATATCAAATTTATGTGTATAGTTTCTATTGCTAAAAGCATAGCCAATTTCAGTTTGTTTTCTTTGCTTGCTAGCCCTTACATCTATTGCAGTAATATTACCAATGTCTCCAAAAGCATAAGTATTAGGTCTTAATCCTATTGATAAATCTCGGTTACGCAATACATCATTTAAACCACCCCATAAACCAAAAGGTGTAAATCCATTATCTAAATTATCCATAGAAACCCCATTGATAAAAGTTCCTGTTAAGTCAGATTCGTAACCTCTTGCCCTAAACCTTAATGCAAAAAAATTGAAAGCTGCTGCACTCATAAATGGATCTCTACCAGCAGTTAACACTGATGAAACATTTTGAGTTCCTCCTTCTCCTAAATCATTGTCATCTAAAGATATTGTTGCAATGTTGGCTGCTTGATCTTGTTTTAGCTCGTCAAGTGAGGCGATTAGGGTTGAATCTGTAGTTTTTGGGCTTTGCTTCTTGGGTTTGTTTTTTTCTTGTGCAATAGAAAAAATTCCAATAGAAAGAAAGCAGAATAGTAACGTCTTTTTCTTCATATTTTCTTGTTGAATATACAAAAATAGAGGTTTAGATGTTGCAAAAATCAATATCACATTAATTATAGATTAAGTATTTAGGGGATTATAGGTTTACCTAAATTAAGTGATTTGTTAAATCTTATCAATATTTGGTGCTGCATCTGTTACTTTGCCCAATCATAACAATGAATTATAAACATTTTAAAATATTTCTAATTAGCTGCTTTACAATTATAAGCATCCATTCAAATGCCCAAAGAACATTGCAAGGCGATGGAACTGGCACTGTAGGTGGAAATATTAATTTTAATGGCCAAGGTGTTAGAAAAAATACAGATACAAGTTTTCAACACAGAGACCCCTTTGCCGATTCATTGACTATCTATTTTAAGTATTTCGATAAATCTAAAACCCAGTTCTTAGATTCTTCTATCAACGATTTTTATACAAGATTTCCCCTACCCTATTATTATAATCATTTAGGCAACTTAGCCACGGCAGCTAAATCGTTATTGTTTAGCCCAAATAACCTGCAAGCTGGTTTCGATGCAGGGTTTCATCAATACGATGTTTACAACTACACATTAGAAAATACAAGGCTATTTCAGTCAACAAAGCCATATACTGAATTGACTTATTTATTAGGTAGCAGTGCTGAGCAAATGATTAATGTAGTACACACGCAAAATAAAACACAAAACCTTAATTATTCCCTTGAATACAGATTTATAAATTCTCCAGGTGTTTTAAAAAATCAAAATGCAAGTGTTAATAATGTTAGGCTTACTTTAAACTATCAAAGTCCTAATAAAAGATACCACTTAACCACAGTTTATTTTTCAAATAAAAATGCATCATCAGAAAATGGTGGAACTAACGATTACAAACAATTAGATTCATTAGCACTTAGTAATCCTTTTGAATTAGCTGTTCGTTTAGGCCCTGGCAATGTAATTAGAAGAAGCCTTTTTAGCACTGCTGTTTACACGGGCAATACCTATAAAAATAATCAATTTACTGTACGCCAACAATACGACTTGGGGCAAAAAGACTCTATTGTAACAGATACTTCTGTGGTAAAACTATTTTATCCTACATATAGATTACAACATCAACTTAGTTTTAAAACAAGCAGTTACTGGTTCAATGATTTATATGCAGACTCTGCAAACTATAAAAAAAATTTTAATTACGATATTAAAGGCAATCAATCGGGTTATTATGATACCATTTCTTTTAAAGATGCTTACACACATATTGAAAACGAATTCAGCATCATCTCTTTTCCTGACAAAAAAAATGCTGCACAATTTTTAAAAGCAAGTGCCACTATACAAAACATATTTGGCAAGTTTAACGACTCAATAAAAAATAATTATTACAATATTTCTATTAGTGGTGAATATAGAAATAGAACAAAAAATAAAGTGTGGGATATTGAAGCAAATGCACAGCTATACCTGAATGGCTTGAATGCTGGAGACTATTCTGCATTTATAAGTCTACAAAAGTTATTAAGTAAAAGAGCAGGAAGCTTGGAGATTGGTTTTCAAAATGTAAACAAAAGTCCTTCTTTCATTTATACTAATCAATCTAGTTTTTTAGTAAAAAATAGAGATAGTTATAACAAAGAAAACACAACACGTATTTGGGCTAATTATCTAAATAAAAAATTAAGCCTATCAATTACTGGAGAGTATTTTTTGATGAGTAACTTTTTATATTTTGATAGTATTTTTAGTGCAAGGCAAGAAGCTACTTTGTTTAATGTGTTGCATATTGGGCTAGAAAAAAAGTTTATACTATCGAAGCATTGGAATTGGTATGCCGAAGTGCATTTGCAACAAACAACAGCTAATGCTCCTGTAAATATTCCACAAATATTAACAAGACAAAGGCTTGCATTTGAAGGTAATTTTTTCACCAATTTATTCCTTTCAATGGGGCTAGAATTGAGATATCACAGTAATTACAACGCATCGGGCTACTCGCCTTTTAATGGTCAGTTTTTTTATCAAGATAGTTACACAGCGAATAACAGACCAGATATTAATTTGTTTTTTAATTTTAGAATTAAGAGTTTCAAAGCTTTTGTTAGAGCCGAAAATTTAAACACACTTATTCCTCCAAGTGGTTACAAAAAGTATAATTATCATACTGAACAATATCCTATGCAATCTGTGTGGATGCGTTTAGGTATTTGGTGGAATTTTGTTAATTAATTCTCACCATTTATCTCAGCACAAAAACTTGAATTTAGCTGGCAATATTTCAATATGATACTGTTGAGCAAAAAATAATTCACCGTCTATCTGTGCAGGCAATTCTTGGTTACATTCAATTACCACTATTTGCTGATTGGTGTAATTAATAAATGGCAAATTCAAATGCTTTCCTTTTTCAATTACTGGCAAATTTTTAAGCCTATTTAATATACTCAACGGTTTACATTGTATCACATCCAATAAACCATCATCAATTAATGCTTTAGGTGCTATGTAGAAACCACCACCAGTTCGAGATGAATTAAATACCGACATTAAAAATAATTTTTCGGTTTTAATTTTATTGTTCATCGTTACTTTAAAATGGTATTCTTTAAAGTTGAATATTTTAGCAATTACAATTAATAAATAACCCAAATGTCCACCAAGCCATCGAATAGATTGCATATTCTTTAATATCTCACCATCAAAGCCAATACCAACACCATTTAAAAACAATCTATCGTTACACAAACCAGCATCCACAAGCTTTACATTACCTTCCAGTATCTTTTTAATTTGTTCTTCTAATGAAATATTTCCATATAATTTCCAAGCAAAATCGTTGCCCGTACCACCTTTAAATAAGGCAATAGGAACATTGATTTCTTTATATTTATTAATAAAATAATTCAAAGTTCCATCGCCACCAATTAACCAAACCATTTTGCAACTATCCAAATTATCTATCCAGTTATCTACGTAAAAATCATAACTTATATTACGTTGTTGTAGTAATAACTCTATTTTCTTAAATAACTTCAAACCTTTACCACCACCCGATTGTGAGTTAATAAGTACAACTATATTATAAGTAACATTAGGCATCAGAGCAAGTATTTTTTGAGATAATGAAGAAACGAGCACAAATATCTATAGTAATACAACAACTGAAATAGTTATTGGTGAAAGTAAAAATCTATTACTTACAAGAGAAAAAAATAGCAGCACACCTTGGGAGGAACTACAAATAAAAAAGCAATAATTATTTCTGAATAATCATTACTTCATTCATAACACCACCCTTGATTTTTAATATTAATAAACCTTTAGGCAAACTGTTAAATGGGAGTGCTATTGCATTATTACCCACATTAATAGTTGCATATTGCTCCCAAAAAATTCTACCAGTAACATCACTAATAGATAACTTCACTTGTTCTGATACGTTTGTACGAATACTTACACTACTTCCTGTTTGCAAAGGATTAGGATACACACTTAACATTTTATTGTTTTGATTTACAGACAGAAATAAAACGGAAGAATAAATAACTATACCATCTTTAGTTACAGCTTTAATTCTATAATAAACATTGTTTTTAAGAGCAAGATCCATTAAACTGTAATTGTTATAATTATTTGAACTTATAGTTGCAATTGTTTTAAAAGCAACACCATCCAAACTTTTTTCTACGTAAAATGTTTGAGCATCGTCACTTTCAATTGTCCAGTTTAGTTTTATTTTCTCAGCATTATTCCTTTCAGCCCAAAAGTTTACAAATTTTAATGGCAATGGGTTTGATACAGGAATACTGTTTAAATATTCTTCCAGTCTGGTATAACCATTTGCCAATGTATCATTTCTATCATCAGGATTATTTAAATCTAACCCCTTCATTGTTTCCCAAAAATCTGGCATTCCATCATGGTCTGTGTCATCTGGTACATTGTAAGTATTGTAAGTGTTCCAACCACCAACAGCTGAAGGCAAATCAATAATACCTAATTTATTTAAACTACCTATTCCTACTGCTGTGCCTGTTCTTGTTTCATTTACAATTCTCCTATCCGTGCTATCTCTTGCAGGATAAATGGCTCCAGCATAAGCTAGTACAGAATCATAAGCATTTTGTGCCGATTGAAATGGCAAAGAATCTTGAATATAAAAAGCAGTATCTCGCCTAGCACTATCTCTACTTGCTAGTGGTATGTTGGCAAAGTCAACACCTAACCAATTATCATTGGTTCTTGCCGCATTTCCATTCATAATATTTCCTTTCAAGTGCCAGCGTGCAATGGCCACAGATGTTGCAGGATTATCTGGTCGAATAAACTTTAAAGTGTTAGATGTTGCTGGCCCTGGCTTATAGAAATTGTTTACAATATTGGTACGTGAATAGCCTCCTGGAATTTCTATTTCGCCACCATAGCAGCTACTGCTACTTACCCAATTGTACACTACATTATTTCTGTAATCGATTAAAGCAGCAGTATCATGAGCCCTTGCACCATTGAATCTAACTGTTCTATTATTTTGATGAGCTATTAAATTATGGTGATAGCTTGCATACTGTCCACCCCAAACACCACAATAACTTCTCACTCCTTTTGCATGCCCTGCATTATATAAACCCTCACTCATAATGCACCATTGCACTGTAGTATTTTTAGTATCGTACAAGGCAGCACATTCTTCATTTGCCCAGCTAAAACTACAATGATCAATAATTGCATTATGGCAGTTTTCCATATCAAAACCATAAACACCAGTAGCAAGTGTGCTACCTGGACGAGAACGTAAATAACGAATAATAATATTGCCGTGATTGCCACCTAAACTAATCTGCCTTGCACCATTTATTAAAAAAGAGTTTCCTTTTAAACAAATACCATCGCCTGGTGCTGTTTGCCCTGCTACAGTAAAATTGCTGCGATTTACTTTAAGTTGAGACTGCAAATCAATAATTCCTGACACTCTAAAAACAATAGTAATGGGGTCGTTGGGAAACTGTGTAAAAGCCCATCTAAAACTACCCACACCAGTATCTGCAAGGTTTGTAACTTCTACAACTTTTCCACCTCTACCACCTGAAGCATATTTACCCAAACCTTCAGCACCGGGAAATGCTATTTTTTGAGAAAATGAAATGGATGATAAAAAAAGTAAGGCAATTAAAATATACTTTGTGAAAGCAAGCTGATTCATCATTAATCGTTTTAGAAATTTATACCTAGTAAAATTATTGTAACAACTTTAAACCTTATGAAGATTTTACGTAAATGTTTTCGTTAAATTAACGATGAACTTACATAAAACTATTATTTGCTTATGATGATTACAGATTCAACAGTATTTACAACTATCAAAAAAAATATTAACTCTTCCAACATTCGTGTGAATAATTCTTAAAGGCTTATTTATTTTAGCAGCAATATTGCATTTATGAAGAAACATTTAATTGGATTT
>JBMLRA010000199.1:0-1176 GCA_049241265.1 Chitinophagaceae bacterium | reverse complement strand
CAACACAGTATGCTATTACAGTACAAGCCCCAAATAGCTTTAGCACTTGTGGTTCAAATCAAACAATAACAGTAAATGTAGTAAACACAGGTACAACCAATCCACCAGTAAATGATAGTTTAACTATAAATTTAAGCAATGGATTAAGCTATGTAGCAGGAAGTTTTGTGAGTATTAATAATACACCAAGCCCAACTGCCCCAGTGCAAAATGGTAATTTATTACGTTGGAGAATACCAAGTACAGTAGCCCCAGGCGATAGTATGAAATTTACTATAAACTTGGCAGCAAATAGTGCAGGTTGTGGTTTTAATACCATGGATTTATATGCCACGCAAAGTATAGCATTAACTTGTGGAGCTACAAGTTGTAGCACACCAGTAATTACAGGACGTTTAATAAGCGATACCATCACAACCATTTGTTGTGTAGATATGCAGGTAAATAAAACAGTAAGTCCAAATCCAGTAGCAGCAGGAGGAACAGTAGTTTACACCGTAGCAGTTCACAATGCAGGTCCTGGCACAGCAACCAATGTTGTTGTAAACGATGTATTGCCAGCAGGTGTAACTTATGTAAGTAATACAACAACAAGAGGCAGTTGGTCAGCTCCAGATTGGACAATACCAAGCATGTCAGCAGGACAAAGAGATACGATTAGATTTACTGTAACAGCCAACAATGCAACAACAAATGCAGTAACAATTTGTAATACAGCCTTTGTAAAATCAATAAACAGTTCAACACCAGAAGTTAATTTATTAAATGATACTTCTAAAGTATGTTCAATAATTAATCCAAATTGTGTAGGAGTAACAGCAGGCGTAAATCAAACAGCTTGTGGCGGCACCAGTGCAACAATCACAGGTACGCCAAATACAGGCGTTTGGACAGCTTTAGCAGCCAATCCAGCAGGAGCAACTTTGGGTTCAACAACAGCAGGAGTAGCCACAGTGAACTTTACATTAACAGCAAACGGAACGTATAAATATGAGTTAACTGATGGAGCTTGTAAAGACACCATGGATATAATAGTAACATCAAAACCAATTGCTGGAACAGATAAAACAGTAGTATGTTATGTAACTGATAATACAACCATGACAGGCACGGGTATAGGCACTTGGACAGCAATGGCTGGCAATCCAGGAACAGCCACTATTACCACACCAACAA
>JBMLRA010000198.1:0-1355 GCA_049241265.1 Chitinophagaceae bacterium | reverse complement strand
AATTGTACATCGTTAATAAAAATTTTGCTCTGTTGTGTAATATTTTCAGAAAGTTTGTTTAAAATTTTGAAAGTTACCTGACTTTTTGAACTTGTATTTTGTTCAATTTGTAGATTAATAGATTCTGGCAAATAGTTATTTTGTGGTTCAGAATTTTTGTTGCAACTCACCAGAATCAGACTGATTAGAATTGCTAATAGAGAATTTTGTTTCATATATTTTTTTATTTTTTACGAAACAATTTATAAATCCTTACATAATATTTTTAGGGTAAATAATTTTTTACTTAAAACGAATAAAGCTAAAATCGTAGTTTAAAGAAAGTAATGCATTAATAATTTAATAAGTACATAGATGAAGTTGTTAAAATAGAGCACATATATAATTAAAAAAATATACCTCAACTATATAAATTTGCAATAATGGATTCTGCCATAACTGGCAAATAAAATAATATATGATACAAACAGCAGAACGTGTAAGCCACAGAGATATGAGTGATAATTATGTTTATCAACGCTCAATCTTGGCATACTTAGAAACAGCAAAATTAATTAGTGGCAAAGTGCTTGAAATTGGTACAGGTAGTGGTTATGGCATTAGCACTGTATCGCCAAAGGCTTCAACATTTGTTACGATAGACAAGTTTGCAGACCCAAAAGTGAAAGAAGAAAATGCACACTTAACCAATGTTGAATTTGTGCAAATGACTATTCCTCCATTAGCTGGTATAGCAGACAATTCTTTTGATTTTGTAATCTCTTTTCAAGTGATTGAACATATTCAAAACGATAAAGAATATGTAAAAGAAATTCATCGTGTTTTGAAACCTGGAGGGAAGTTTATTGTTACCACACCTAATAAGCCAATGAGTTTATCTCGTAATCCTTGGCATATTCGTGAGTATAAAGTTGAAGAGTTAAAAGCATTGTTATTAAAGAACTTCAAATCTGTTGAAACCAACGGAACTTATGGTAATGAAAAAGTGATGGAGTACTACAATAAGAATAAAGAGAGTGTTAATCGCATAATGAAATACGATATTTTAAATCTTCAATATCGCTTACCAGCCTGGGTTTTGCAAGTGCCTTTTGATATTATGAACAGAAGAAACAGAAGGAAAATGTTAACTGCTGATAATACTTTAGTAGAAAGCATTCATCACTCTGATTTTTATGTTGCACCTGCAAAAGATGACTGTTTAGACTTATTTTTTATAGCAGAGAAATAAAATAACAAACGGTTGCTTGACTAACCATAAAAATGAATAACTTAGTTAAGGTTTATGGTTTGGAAAATAAGACTATTGGAGAAATATCTGAATTGTGGTTGCTAAATACTACATCACAATTATC
>JBMLRA010000197.1:0-1836 GCA_049241265.1 Chitinophagaceae bacterium | reverse complement strand
TCGAAGGTTAGATTCAAAAATGTTGTGTCACTTTTATCACTAAAGTTTATACGTCTGTTTGGTTGCTCTTTTAACTCCCAATCTCCATCAACCACAAATTTTATTTCGCCAAATTTATAGGCTGTCATTGTTTGAACAGTTGCTGTGTAAATGCTGTCTTTAATCAGCTCTTTCATCGCATAATCATTATCCCAACTTAGTGGGTTGCAATTGCCACGAATACCAACAGATTTGATATCTTTTTTGTTATGAACAGTAAGTGTTACCATCACTGTTTTTAAAAATGCTTGTTGCACACAGGATGTTGTAACAACTGCAATGATTATTGCTAATATTATTTTATTTTTCATTGTTTGTTTTTTTAATTTTTTTAGAGATAAGATAATCTAAACCATACCTACCACTGCCTATAACAAGGCAAAACATATATAGCCACAAAAACCCAAGTGATGCAAGCATAGCCCACAAACCATTGTGCCATTGTTGCAAAAAAGCAGCTACACACATAGTACAGACTATTAAAAAAGAAAACAAGCGAGTTTGTAAACCAAGCATTAAAAAAATGCCACCAACAGCTTCGCTAAATGCACCCATCCAAGCAAAAAAAGCTGGAAACATTTTGAAAATGCCACCATAAGCAGCCACATCATTGGGAAACCAAAAAGCCACTTCAAACAATTTTAAATTATTATCTGCTGGACTCCAAGGCATACCAAATTTTGCAGCTCCAAATTCAGTTGCCAACCAAAAGCCACACAATATGCGTGGTATTGCCAAAAAAGCATCCTGCCACCAGTAAGGCATTGTGATGGGCATTGTTAATTTGTTAAATATTTTTTGCATTGTTGTTTATTTTTTGTACGTCATAGATAAGCCTGTATCTCCATTCACTTTTAAGTCCACGTTTACAGTGTCGTTAGAGTTGTTTTGAATGATGATAGCAGTGTTGGATGGCACTTTTGCAGAGGTGGTTTCATTGGGTTGCAATATTGTTAAAATAGTTGCTTCTCCATCAATTGGTTTAAGCAAAATTTGCAAAGGTTGCTTAGAAACATTGGTAACTTTTGCCGAAAATTTTCCGTGCTGGTTGTTGCCCAACACAAAACTGTTTTGTGGTGTAATGCTTGTGTTAGATGTTAAACTTCCAAAAACACCGCAAGCTGTTAATGCAGTTGAAATGATGATGGCGATTGTTGAAATTTTACGAAACATAGTTATATTTTTTGTTGATGGGTGCAAATAGCAACAATCAAAAAGCTGTTTCGCTTTAAATGATGATTTGATACCTTTTTGTAGGTGTCAAATTACGTTTATGTAGCTTCAAAAAATCTAACTAATTGAAAAACAGTTGTATTAAGAAGGGATATTTTTAATAAATTCTTGTGGGCTAATGCCTTTTATTTTTTTAAAGGCTCTGTTAAAAGTAGATTTACTGTTGAAGCCACACTCAAAAGCAATGGATAAAAGTGTTTGCTTTTTATGTTCTCCTTTAAGAATAAGGTTTTCAAATGCAGCAATTCTGAAGCCATTTACAAGGTCGTTAAAGTTGCAACCAAAAGCATTGTTGATGGCTTTGCTTAATAAAGAAATATTAGTGTTTAGTTTTTTTGCTACGTCAAACAAAGTGAGTTCTGGCTCTTCAAACAATTTATCACCCAGTAAAGCATTTTCAATTTTTTGTTTCCAAATTTTAAATTCATCATTGGGCTTTACAGTAGCAGCATCTATTTCTTCAATCACTATTTCTTCAAAATTTTGGTTATTATTTTCTAATAAAAAAGGAGAAGTATTTTGATGCAGTAAAACAATATTTTGTTTGGTAAAAATTTGAGTTTT
>JBMLRA010000196.1:0-1315 GCA_049241265.1 Chitinophagaceae bacterium | reverse complement strand
ATAATAACCAACGGTGTTTTTACTTTTGGTAAATGAAATAAAGGCGAATTTTCTATATAGAGATTAGGCTTTTCCCATATCGTAGCACCAATTCTACTTTGGCTGTGTTCGTATTGAAACTGACGATTTAAACCACTTTCCCAACGTATGCCTCCATAGGCACTAAACATATTGCTCACTGGTGCACCAGCCCAAGCAGCTTTATATAAATTAGTTTGAGTGATAAGATATGCAGTTTGATAACCACCCCAACTTTGACCTTGCAAACCAATGCGTGTGCTATCTATAAATCCTTTTTTAATTAAAGCCCTTGTGCCACTTACAATATAGTCGTAAGCACTTTTGCCAGGCTTGCCAGTTGTGTACCAAATATCTGGCACAAACACCACATAGCCATTGCTTACAAAGTATGGAATATTTAAACGTGAGGGAGTAGGAGCAGGGGCTTGATATTGATGTAAGGTTTGATTATTTCTTTCATAAAAATAAACAATCATTGGATATTTTTTTTTGCTATCAAAGTTTTCTGGTTTGTATAAAACACCTTCTGTAAGCTTGCCTGTATAAGCTTTCCATTTAAATAATTCTGCTGAACCCCAGAGATAGTTTGATTGTTGGGGGTTGAGGTTGGTGAGTGGTTTCACTAGACCAAATTCAGTATGAATAATCTCTCCATCAAGATTAACAACATCCATAAACATATTATTTTCACTTGAAAACAAATTAGCACTTGATGAATAGTTTTCTTTAGTAATGATAAATGCTCTAGAGTTTTTTGATTTAGTAAAATTGTTCAAATTTCCTTTATTTGCTATGAATATAGTTGGCAAATTCTTTACTTTTTTTACAGGAAAATTATTTAACGAAAACGGGTTGCTGTCTTTATTTACATTTACTGTTAAATTAGCATTATTTGTATTTAAAATGTAATAAGATGAAGTTTTATCATTCTCATTAAAAGTTCTAAAATACAATTCCTGCCCTTCTTTAATAAACTTCTCATCATTATCAACAGTTACATATCTGTATTGAATTTTATCTTTTCTGCCATTGGTTATGCAAACAGATTTTTCTTTTCCTGTTGGGTCAACTTTCCAAATGTCATATCTGTCGTAGATTAAAACATATTTATCATTTTCCATCCACTTTACAATGCCATAAGCATTAGGTGCATCAGGCACATCGTTTTCTTCATCATACAATGGATAAGGAATATCTTTTGCAACAGGTTTAGTTTTGTTGCTATCTGCATCGTAGCAACTGTATTGCTTTTTATCTTCATCATATACCAATAAATATTTGCCAGTATATGATG
>JBMLRA010000195.1:0-29497 GCA_049241265.1 Chitinophagaceae bacterium | reverse complement strand
ATATTGGATTTATAATATTGAGGAATTATTTGTTTACGATAGTCAACAGTACAGGTTGCCTCAGCTACAATTAAATTAATGTTTCTATTAGTAAAAAGCAACTATTGTAAATACAGATTTTGCTAAAGAAATATTTACAAGAATAATTTTCCCATTGGTGGTAAGCAAACAACAAACTTTACGTATTAGCAACATTACAACCAAATAAGTAAAAAACCGACGTATTTCAATAACAATGGAACCTAATAGAAAATTAGATGCAACAAAATGGGTTGAACGATACAGCGATGCTTTATATGCTTATGTTTATATAAGAGTAAACAGCAATTCTCAAGCAGAAGATATTGTTCAGGAAACTTTTTTAAGTGCTTGGAAAGCTAGGGAAACATACAATGGTACTGCATCTGAAAAAAATTGGTTATATACTATTTGTAAAAATAAAATTATAGACTATTACAGAAAAGCAGCTATTAATAAAGAGGTTTTAGCAAGTAATACAGCCGATGAAGATTATTTTTTTGGTGATGATGGGCATTGGGAAAAAGACAAATCCCCAAATAATTGGGTAACAACTAATGCAAGCAATGTTGAGAAAAAAGAATTTTACGCTATCTTAAAAAAGTGCCAAACCAAGCTAAAGCAAATTCAACAGTCGGTATTTTCTATGAAATATTTAGAAGATATTAGTACTGATGAAATTTGTGAAACCCTTGGAATTACTGTTCAAAACTATTGGGTGTTAATACATAGAGCCAAACTACAATTAAGAACTTGTCTTGAAAAAAACTGGATAAAATAACTATGAAATATCCTTTTTACATACCCTGCAAAAAAGCAACTTATCTTATCTCAAAACAGCAAGAAACAAAGCTTACTGTTAAAGAAAAAATACAATTATCTGTACATTTATTCGTATGTAGTGTTTGCAAACTATTTAAAAAGCAAACCAATCAAGTATTAAATCTTTTGAAGCACAAAAAAAATAATACACCTGTTTTAAACGAAAATGCAAAACAAAAAATAAAAATTAAACTTGATGAGGTAATCACTTCAGCAGAATAAAATCGTTTTAGTTTCACAGAAATAGCACTCATATTTGCAAACATTTTATTCAACGATTTGCTATGCTAAAAATAGGTTTAATTAAAGAAGCCAAAATTCCTCAAGATAATCGTGTGGCACTTACACCATCTCAATGCAGATGGCTACAAAGAAATACCACCATAAAAATACAAGTTCAAAGCTGCACAACTCGCTGCTTTAAAGACGCTGAATATATACAAGCAGGTGTAGAAGTTTTGGAAGATTTAAGTAATTGCGATGTTTTGATGGGTATTAAAGAAGTGCCTAAAGAGTTATTGATTCCAAATAAAACATACTTCTTTTTTAGTCACACAAAAAAATTGCAGCCATATAACCAAGCTTTGTTTAAAACAATGATTGATAAAAAAATCACTATGATTGATTATGAGTGTTTGGAACATAGTGATGGGCAGCGAATGATAGGTTTTGGTTTTTTTGCAGGAATTGTTGGTGCTCACAATGGTATGATGTGTTATGGCAATAGAACAAAAGAATATAATTTAGAACGAGTACATCTTATAAAAGATTATAGACAATTAATACATACATATTTTGGATTAAAATTACCCAATGTAAAAATTGCAGTTACTGGTAATGGTCGTGTTGCACATGGAATTGTTGAAGTAATGAATTTAATGGATGTGCAAGAAGTAGAACCAGATGAATTTAAAGAACAACAGTTTCCTTACCCAGTTTATGTTCACCTTAAAGGAGCTGACTTATATAAACATAAAGAAACTGGAAAATATAAAAGATTAGATTTTCATCAAAATCCAAGTAACTATGAATGCATATTTAAGGAGTATTTGCCACTAACAGACATACTTTTAAATGGCGTTTACTGGGATAAAAACATTCCTCGCCTTTTTGAATGGGATGATCTCAAAGAAGCTAATTTCAATATTAAAACTATTGCAGATATAACTGATGACTACAATGGTAGTGTGCCTTGTAATATTGGTGATACAAACATCGAAAATCCAGTTTATGGAGTGGATAAAACAACATTTGAAAAAACAGAGCCATATCTTTCAAACTCAATAGACATAATGGCTGTGGGTAATTTACCTAATGAATTACCAAGAGATGCCAGCAGATATTTTGGAGAACAATTGATTAAATATGTTTTGGATGATTTAATAAAAGGTGGTAGCCCTACATTAGATAATGCCACTATGCTAAATAAAGGTGTGTTAACTGAACCATTTGGTTATATGAAAGAATATGCTGGATTAGCTTAGCATTAAAAATAGTTAAATTCCCATTTTTTCTGCTATCAAATATTCATTTCTAGAAGATGAGTTACGAGAAATTAATTCAGCAATAAACCCAGCTAAAAATAATTGCATCCCAATAATCATAACAACTAGTGCCATATAAAAAGCGGGTCTATTTGTTAAAGCAAATTGGCTATCTACAATTTTAGAAATTAGCAAATAAGCACTCATTGCAAAACCTGCCATAAAACAAAGTGTGCCATATAGCCCAAAAAAGTGCATTGGTCTTTTTCCAAATTTACTTACAAAATTGATGGTTGCTAAATCTAAAAAACCATTCACAAATCTTTCCCATCCAAACTTAGTTACACCAAATTTTCTGGGTCTATGTTCAACAACCTTCTCTCCTATTTTTTTAAACCCATTCCATTTTGCAATTACAGGAATGTAACGGTGCATTTCGCCATAAACTTCAATATTTTTAACCACTTTGTTTGAGTATGCCTTTAATCCACAATTAAAATCATGTAGTTTAATACCACTGCTCCATCTTGCAGCTCCATTAAATATTTTAGAAGGAATATTTTTAGTTAAAGTGTTATCATATCTCACTTTTTTCCATCCACTAACTAAATCAAATCCACCTTGTATAATCATTTTATATAAGTCAGGAATTTCATCAGGGCTATCTTGCATATCAGCATCCATTGTAATAATAACATTTCCTTTAGCAGCCTTAAATCCTTCATTTAAAGCTGCACTTTTGCCATAATTTCTTTGGAATTTAATGCCCTTAAAGTTGCTATTTTTTTGTGCGATGTTTTGCAACACTTGCCAACTATTATCAGTACTTCCATCATCTATCATTATTACTTCGTAAGAATAATTATTTGTAATCATTACACGTGTAATCCATTCACTTAATTCTGGCAACGATTCGTCTTCATTGAATAATGGTATCACTATTGAAATATCCATAAATTAATTTTAATTAGAACTTTTAGAAGCTCTATTTGTTGTTACTGTACCAATTAAAGAACCTATAATTCCTAAAAATAAAGTTCCCATTATAGTACCTGCAATATGCATATAAATTGCCACTTTTTTTCCTAATCCATTCAAAGCTTCAAGGTTTGCTTTTACAGTTTTGTCGTCCATTGCTCCTTGCCTTTTAGCTTCTTCTATGCTATGTTTTAATTTTTCATTAACAAAGTCTGGAAAAAAAATATACACTGCTAAAATTGTATAAATAAAATACACACAAGCTATAACAGCACCTGTTTTAAAGCCATAACCAAATAATTGTGCAAACTTCAAATTGTTATCATCACTCTTAGCTAATAAAAAAACAGATACTGCAACACCTATTATAATAATTGCTGCAAATACAAATGTTGTCCACTCATTAAAATTGTTTTTTGTAAACTGAGTAATTATATTAAAACAAATTAGTACAGCTGCGATTGTTAGCCCCTTATTAATGTGAGATTTATTTTGCATAATTAGTTTAGATGTAATTGACCCTTACAAAAAATTCCAACTACTTTCCCTTTTTGTTGCTGGTTAAATAATGGCGAATTGATAGATTTACTTTTATTATTTTCTTTAGTTAAAGTTGATGTTGCTTCTCTGCTAAATATTGTTAATTCAGCTTTAGAACCTACCGATATTGTTGATGATGGTAAATTAAATATGCTTCTTGCATTATTACTTAATAAATCAATTTTGCTATCTGTTGAAATATTTGGTATTACAGTGTTAAGAGTTGTAAAAACGGTTTGTAAACTTATCATTCCATTTTTAGCATACTCAAATTCGCAAACTTTATCGTCAGTATGTTGTGGAAAATGATGAGATGCGATACAATCAATTTTTCCATCAGTCAATGCTTGCCTTATTGCTAACATATCTTGCCTAGTTCTTAATGTGGGATTTACTTTTAGATTAGTGTCGTAATCAACCAAATCTTCATCACAAAATAAAAAATGATGCGGTGCTACACTACAAGTAATTGCTAATCCCTGTTGTTTAGCACTATTAATTAATTCAATCCCTTCTGCAGTGCTAACACCAGTAATATGCAGCTTGCTTTGAGTATATTTTAATAATTCAATTTCTCTTTTAATCATCAAATTCTCTGCAAATGCTGGTATGCCCGGCAATCCCAGTTGTGTAGAAATAATACCTTCATTAATCAATCCTAATTTGCTAAAACTGCCATCAATTGGCATTTGTATGATTATTCCATCAAAGGCTTTAACATACTGTAATGCTTTTAACAATAAACTTGCAGATTGAACAGGGTTGATACCATCTGTAAAAGCTATTGCTCCACTGTTTTGCATATCATACATTTCAGCTAGTTCATTTCCCTCTACTTTTTTTGAAATAGCACCAAGTGGATGAACAGTTATTGGCAGTTGATTAGATTTTTCTACAATATAACTAACTTGGCTTTGTGTCGAAATAGTTGGATTGGTATTTGGTAAAACAAATACTTGTGTAAAACCACCAGCGACTGCTGCATTTACACCAGTTTCAAGTGACTCTTTATGTTCAAATCCTGGACTACAAAAATTTGAAAAAATATCAATCCAACCATTAGAAACAGATAAACCTGAACCATCAAATACAAAATCAGCATCCGTAGATATTTCGTTGCTAATTGATTCAATAATTCCATTTTTTATAAATAGATCAACAACATTATTATGATGTTTGGACCATTTATCTTGTACCTGTATTTTTTTTAGAATAATTTTCATTGATGAAATTAGCTTTACTTAACTACCCCTACCTCTACGTGGTGCTTTTATTTGAGCAGGATCTGCAGGATTGGATGTATTGTAGATGTAACAAATAATTAATATGATAATAAATCCCCAAAAAAAGTAGTTTAAAATATTATTCCATCGCCTAAATGTTTTTGACTGTTTACTTGCAGCATTATGAATATCGTGTATTGTAAAAAAAACAATAAACGTTATTAAAAAACCCATTTTTCTACTGCTTTTTGATGGTAAAAACAATATTAGTTTTGCTACAATACAAATTACCATAAGTATAATAACGTATAAAACTATCCTATCGAAAAATGTTGCCATCGTTATATTTATTTTAATTGTTGCAAATTTAATTTATACAAATCAATAAATTGTATTTATTTAGTAAGTGGTATTACAAAAATAATCCTTTGAGCAGTGTAAAAAATTAATTCGATTTTGCTAAGATGTTGCTGGTAATTTTTGCACTTTGCAAACAAAGTGGTATTCCGCCACCAGGATGCACACTACCACCCACAAAATACAATCCATTATATTGCTTCGAAAAATTGGAATGCCTTAAAAATGCTGCAAACCTTGAGTTGGAACTTGTGCCATACAAAGAGCCAAGATAGCTTGAAGTACGAGATTCTATTAAAGAAGGATGCAATACTTCTTCAAGTTCTATTAACTCTTCAATGTTGGTTTTTAATACATTATTTATCTTATTGATAATATTCTTTTTTATTTCAATAATTTGTTCATCCCAATTTATATTGGTATTAGACGGTGCATTTACCATTACAAACCAGTTTTCTTTTTGTGGTGGTGCTTGCAAACCAGGTTCACATTTAGATGTAATGTTAATATATACTGTTGGGTCGTTATAATTTTTTTTATGACTAAATATTGATTCAAACTCAGCTTTATAATCGTTAGTAAAAAGGATATTGTGCAACTCAAGTTCTTGAAACTCTTTTTTTATACCCCAATAAAAAATTACTGCACTACTACTTCTTTCTTGTTTTAAAACTTTAGCAGCAAGTGCTTGATTTTGCAAAAGTTTTTTGTAGGTAAAAAACACATCGCAATTACTTACAACATAATCAGCATAAATATTTTCACCACTTACAACAACACCTTTAACCTTATTATTATTAGCTATAATTCTATCTACTCCTTTATTAAAATGAAATAAAACGCATTTGTTTACACAAAGTTTATATAATGCATTTGTAATTGAAATCATACCTCCCTTTGGATAATAAGTACCATCATTATGTTCTAAATGTGGAATCATAGAAAGCATAGCAGGAGCTTTATACGGGCTACTACCATTATATGTGGCAAAACGATTAAACAGTTGAACAGTTTTTGAATGATTAAACTTACTGTCATTATATTGATGCAGGCTCTTGAAAACATATTTAGCCTTAAAAACTATTAATGCTTCAAAAACGTCTTTTTTTAAATAAGTTCCAATTTTGTGTAGTGAATTGCCAATAAAAAAATTACCAATATTGTCGTACAGTTTGTTGGCATTTTGCAAGTAATTAAATACTGAATCTTTTGACTCGTTTAATTTCTCAGATAATTCATCGGCAAATTTTTCTGTATTTGTATAGGCGTTTAAAACTGTACCATCTTCATAAAAATACTTAAAAGCAATGGGTAGTTCTTGATATTCAAAATACTCTTCAAACGGTTCTTTGGCAAAATCAAACACCTCTTTTAACAAATAGGGAGCTGTAAATAAACTTGGACCCAAATCAAAATGAAACCCATTTTGATTCATTGAAGTTAATTTCCCTCCAGGCGACTCATTTTTTTCGTACACCTGCACCTGAAAACCAAGGCTTGCAAGTCTTGCAGCTGTCGCTAACCCTGCTACACCAGCACCAATAATTATAACTTTTTTATTTTTCATTAGTTGTAACTTGGAGATTATTTATTTAATCTAAAGTGTAGTATGACATTAAGATAAAAGCTCCAGAATAATTACTACTCTAAAGCTTTTGCAAAATTTAATTTTTTATACTTTTCAAAAGATGTTATCACTATTTTGTTATTTCACGCAAATTAAAATGGCAAATCATCAACTACTTCATCTGGCGGAGTTGCTGCAACATAACTTGGAGGAACTTCAGCAGTAAAATCATTAGATAATTTCATTGTTTCCATTCTCCACGCATCTAAATTAGTTATATAATTTTCCTTGCCATCTTTTG
Organism: Chitinophagaceae bacterium; assembly: GCA_049241265.1. Classification (GTDB taxonomy): domain Bacteria; phylum Bacteroidota; class Bacteroidia; order Chitinophagales; family Chitinophagaceae; genus CAIVPM01. The sequence goes on along the minus strand of JBMLRA010000195.1, from coordinate 22,207 downwards.
TCCATTTTGTTCCTTTTATATTAAACGAAACTTTAACTTCATCACCAATATTAAATCTATCAGGCATTGTTGTTTTATCTTGAACACATTGAAATTTTACATAATTAGTAATTATTCTACCACCAATATCCTCACTTTTTTCAATAACAAATTCTCTTGTTTTAAATGTTTCTGTTCTTTGTACAACATCATATTTTGCAACTAATTTTCCTGTAATTTCAAAACTCATTTTAATATTTTTTCCAAATGTAGTTTCAAAAAAAAATAGCAATCAAAAAAATTTTTCTGTTACTTAAAAGCTTAATTTTCCGTTTCAATTAATATGTATGTTTTTAGTAAAGAAAAGTAAATTCGTACTACTATTCACCACATTGTTTCTAGCTATAGGTTGTAGTATCAAGCCACCACAAGTTAATTATTCTAATTACAAAATAGATACACAATCAAACATAGATAGTACCTATATTAAATTGTTGATGCCATATAAAGACAGTTTAGATAAATCAATGAATGAAGTAATCGGATTTTCGGTTTATGGTTTGTTTAAAAAGCAACCCGAAAGCACTGTTGGCAATTTTATGACTGATGCCATTAAACTAATGGCAGAAAAAAAATATAATAAAAAAGTTGATGCAGCATTTGTAAACTTTGGAGGAATTCGTTCTTACATACCCAAAGGAGATATTACAGTTGGTAAAATATTTGAACTAATGCCATTTGACAACTTAGTTGTTTTGCAAGAATTAAGTGGCATAAAACTAAAAGCATTTATTAATAGAGTTTGTGAAAAAGGAGGATGGCCAGTATCGCAAGGATTAACCTATGTAATTAAAGATAAAACTGCTATTGAAATATTAATAAATGGAATTCCAATTAATGACAATACTGTTTATACTATTGCTAACAGTGATTATATTGCTAATGGTGGTGATAATTGTGATATGCTGAAGAATATTCCAAAACAAAACATCAATTACTTAATGCGTGATGCCTTAATTGAATACACAAGGTTGAAAACGGCAGAAGGCAAACCAATTGATGCTAAATTAGAAAACAGAGTTATTTATGGAAAGTAATAGAAGAAAATTTATAAAAAATTCGGTACTTGCTAGTGCTACACTTGCCTTGCCAACAATTTTAATCGCTAGTAGCAATAGCAAAGAAATAAAATCATTAACTATTTTACATACAAATGATGTGCATAGTAGATTAGAACCATTTCCTATGGACGGTAGCAATAATGCTGGTTTAGGTGGTGTTGCAGCACGTGCAAATGTGATAAAACAAATAAGAAACGAAGAACAAAATGTATTGCTTTTAGATGCTGGAGATATTTTTCAAGGCACACCTTATTTTAACCTATACAAAGGCGAACCTGAAATAAAAGCAATGACAATGCTTGGTTATGATGCTGCAACAATAGGGAACCACGATTTTGACGGTGGTATTGACAATTTTGCAAAACAATTGCAACACGCTAATTTCTCTATTATTAATTGTAATTACGACTTTACAAATACCTCACTGCACAATAAAGTTCAACCATACAAAATATTTGAAAAAGGTGGACTTAGAATTGGTGTACTAGGTGTAGGAGTTGAATTACAAGGGTTAGTTCCAGATAATTTATATGGCAATACTGTTTATAATGAACCTATAACAAAAGCTAACGAAATTGCATCTCAGTTAAGAAAAGAAGGATGCGATTTAATTATTTGTCTTTCGCATCTTGGCGATAAATATGAAGATGCTAAAGTTAGCGATGAAATCCTTGCTAAACAAAGCTTTGACATTGATTTAATTATTGGAGGACATACCCACAGATTGTTTCCTCAACCCAGAAAGTATAACAACAAAACGGGAAGCGATGTTTTAGTAAACCAAATGGGTTGGGCAGGTATGCACTTAGGCAGATTAGACTACAATTTTTATGGAAAAAGAAAGAAAAAAATGTCGAAAGCCCATACTGTAATTCTTAGCAAAAAAACAAATTAAAAAAATGTTTTTTTTTCAACATAAAACTTACATATTCGCACTCCGACTAAAGTTTTTTCCACGAATGTTAATAAGAAAAAAATGATAGTCGCACACCTTTAACTAATATTACTTAACATATAAATGTTCTAACACTAAAATGCCTAAAACTGCTGAGACCATCTGGACCAATTGTCTTAAGATAATCAAGGATATTGTGGAATGGCAACATTTCAAAACTTGGTTTGAACCTATTAACCCTGTTGAGGTTAAGGGTAATGTTTTAATGATACAAGTACCTAGTCAATTTTTCTATGAATACTTAGAAGAACACTATGTAACACTATTAGCAAAAACGCTTAAACGAGAATTAGGGAAAGATGCAAGGCTTGAGTATAGAATTATGGTTGATAGTGGTAGCTCAAGAGGCGGCACTGTTGATATGCCTGCAACATCGGTTAAAACCTTATCAAATAATGAGATGAGTTTTCCTCTTGTGATTGATAGTCCAGTAAAAAATCCTTTTGTTATACCTGGGATTAGGAAAATGCAAATTGACCCTCAATTAAACCACAACTACACTTTTGATGTTTTTGTTGAAGGAGAATGTAATAGGGTTGCTTGCAGAGCAGGTAAAACTGTTGCTGAAAAGCCTGGTTCAAGCTCATTCAATCCATTGGTACTATACGGAGGAACAGGAATGGGAAAAACTCATTTAGTACAAGCAATAGGGAATCAAGTTAAAAGAACACACCCCAATAAAGTAGTGCTTTATGTAAGCAGTGAAAAATTCATTAATCAATTTCAAGACCATAGCAGAAACAATGCTATCAACGATTTTATACATTTTTATCAATTAATTGATGTATTAATAATTGATGATGTACAATATTTTGCTAAGGCTGAAAAAAGCCAAGATGCTTTCTTTGCTATTTTCAATCATTTACACCAAAGTGGTAAACAACTAATACTAACATCTGATAAATCTCCAAAAGATTTAGATGGAATGCAAGAACGTTTGCTAAGCAGGTTTAGATGGGGTTTAAGTACAGATTTGCAATTGCCAGATTACGAAACAAGAATACAAATTCTTGAAACAAAAATGCGTAATGATGGCTTAGAATTAAGCCCAGAAGTAGTAAAATATGTGGCTTATAACATTAGTACAAATGTTAGGGAACTTGAGGGTGCATTAATTTCATTATTAGCTCAATCATCTTTAAACAAAAAAGAAATTGATGTTGAATTAGCCAAAAAAGTTTTAAGAAACTTTGTAAGAACCACAAGCAAGGAAGTTACCATAGACGCAATACAAAAAATTGTTTGTGAATTCTTTAGTGTTCCTTACGAAAAACTGTTACATAAAACCCGTAAAAGGGAAATAGTTCAGGCTCGCCAAATAACTATGTTTCTAGCAAAAGGCTTTACTAAAAACTCCTTAAAAACAATTGGTGAACATTTTGGTGGTAGAGATCACACAACTGTAATTCACTCTTGTCAAACCGTAAAAGATTTAATGGATACAGATACTATTTTTAGAGAAAATGTACAAGAACTAACACAAAAAGTACAATTAGCCACAATGTAAAATGGTAATAAAAAATAGCAAAAGGCACAAATTCATTATTGAATTTGTGCCTTTTTTATTGTAAGAAATATGCAAGATATTTTGGTTAATCAACTAGCATCGTTGTTTCATTGCTTCATATAAAATCATTCCAGTTGCAACAGAAACGTTTAGTGACTCAAATTTTCCAGCCATTGGAATATGAAAAACTTCATCACAAATTTTCATAACAGCCGGATAAACACCATTTTCCTCTCCACCCATTACCACACAACAAGGTTCTTTTAATTCCAAATCGTATAATTTTTTTTCAGCCTTCATTTCACTAGCAACAACCTTAATACCATTTAAGTGTAATTCATCTATAGCTTTCATTAAGCTACCAACCCTGCAAATATGAATATGTTCTAATGCACCAGCACTGCTTTTCATTGTTTCTTCATTCAAAGCTCCAACTCCTTTATCTGCAATAATTATAGCCTGTGCCCCACAACATAACGCTGTTCTTGCAATAGCACCAATATTTCTAACATCGGTAACACCATCTAACATTAAAAAAAGAGGTGCTTCTCCTTTTTCAACTGTAAAATCAATTATTGTTTGTAAAGGTAGATAGCTCACCAATGCAGCAAATGCAATGACACCTTGATGATTAGCTTTTGTGAAACTATTTAGTTTTTCAACAGGTACAAATTGCATAGGAATTTGATGCTCCTTGCATAATGTTTTGATGATACTTGCTGTTTCGCCATTTGCATTTTTTTGCAATAATATTTTATCAATGGTTTTACCCGACTCAATTGCTTCTACTAATGGCTGTCTGCCAATAATTAATCTATTTTTAAATGATGACATTTATCAAAAGTAAAAGAATAAATTGCATTGCAGTATTTTTGACAAAACAATTCATTATTTATAGTTTAAAATATGAGATTTACAAAATCGATTGAAACGAAAATTTTTGATATAACAACATTACAAAGACAAATTGCAGCATTAAAAGCAACAGGAAAAACTATAGCCTTCACAAATGGTTGTTTCGATATATTACATCAAGGGCATATTTATTCTTTGTCGCAAGCAGCTAGTGAAGCTGATTATTTAATAGTTGCAGTTAATAGCGATGATAGTGTAAAACGATTAGGAAAAGGAGATAATAGACCAGTTAATAATGAAACAAGTAGAGCAATTTTATTGGCATCATTATCGGTTGTTGATGCTGTAATTATTTTTAATGAAGATACTCCACAACATATAATTTCCAAATTACTACCAGATGTTTTGGTAAAAGGCGGTGATTACACGATTGAACAAATTGCAGGTGCGAAGGAAGTAATTAATAATGGAGGACGTGTTGTAATTAATAAAATAATTGAAGGCTTTTCAACAACTAATATTATCAATAAATTACAATATTAAAACCGTGGACATTTCATAGCTTTCTCTCCACCACCAAGCCCATTGTAAATACCATTCCAAACTATCGAAAATTCATATGCATTTCTAAAAGAATTGTAATTAGTTAGGGATGAAGTAGTTGCATCGTAATTGAACATTAACTGCGTATTATTTATCATATATCCAATGGTTGGTGCAATAGCATCTTTGTTTCTATAATAAACCCCAAAAAGCAATTGATTACTGCCTCCATAATCACCCAAATTATACTGACCAACTAACCCAATAACTGTTTCGTTAGATGTACTCATTTTGCTATAATAAATATGAGGATTTAATATAAGTGCATCACTTGCTTTAATACTAGCATTAATAAAATAATTATACCTTCTGCTTAGCCTAGCATCTACAGTGGCAGGATTAAAAAATGTTTCAGATGGTGTATTTAAGTGCATTACACTTGCACCCACATTAAAATAGAAATTATCGCTAGCAAACCAAGAGTAGTTAATACCTGCATTCAAATCTAAGTAAGAAGCATTGTTAGTAACAAAAGGCTCATTTGATGGCAAGTCAATATCAAAAAATCTATTGTTCCACTGCTGGTCAAATGTTAGTTTAGTATAATCGATTCTTTTTTGCACCATTCCACCGCTAAAGCCTATACTTAATAAATTATTATCGTTTAACTGCTGATGATAAGCAAGGTTTAAAAAACTTTTTACAGATGTTAGTGTACCTGTTCCTGCTACATCATTTAATAAAATAGCCCCAACACCAACCCAACTATTTTCTAGCTTACGATTAAATAATTTAGCATCACCCCAAGCACTAAAAGTTTTATAAGGTACATTGGTAGCAGCCCATTGATTTCTATAATTCAATCCAACTCTAAAATCATAATCTGGCGAAAAGCCAGTGTTGGCAGGGTTTACAAGCAATGGCGAATTAGTGTATTGCGAAAAATGTAGGTCTTGACTGTGTGACTTTAAAGCACAAAGCACAAAGTACAAAGTACAAGATAACAAGAGTGATATTTTTTTATTTACTTTCAATTTACTCCTTTTATTATTTTGTTTATCTCAATAAAGTTATGTCTCCAGTTTTTGTTTCTTTTTTATCATCAAAAAATTCTACAATAAGTGTATAGTGATAAACATCTTGTGGCTGTATTTCACCTTTATATTTTCCATCCCAACCTTCTGTTAAATCATTTGTACTAAACATTAAAATTCCCCAACGATTATAAATACTCCAACTTATTTTTTTAATGCCAAAGCCTCTTACATAAATTTTATCATTAATACCATTTCCATTGGGTGAAAATGCACTTGGTACATCGTATAATGAACTTACACGAGCTTGAATATCTTTGCAAGTTGTATCTGTACAATCAAACATATTATAAACAGTTAAACATGTTTTAAATAATTTATTTACCTGAAACAAATGTTTGATTTGTTGATTAAGGTTATTAGTAATTATGGTATCTCCATCGCCAAAAGACCACACATATTTAATGGCTCCTGTAGATTTGTTAACAAAATTAATAGCAGTGTTAACCCTTGGTGGCATTGGGTTGTATGTAAATGAAGCAATTGGCGAAATGCTTATTGAAATATTATAAGAAAAAGAATCAATTTTATTACAACTAAATTGATTGAAAGCGAATAATTTTATTGTATAAATTCCCGAATTTTGGTACACGTGTATTGACGTATCTAAAGTAGAAGTATTTCCATCACCAAAATCCCATATAACATTTTCACTACCTACTGAATTATGAAAGAATTTAATACCAGTAGATAAACAGCCTGTCGTTGGGGGTGTAAAACTTGCTTTAACCCTATCAATAACATTAATTATAACACTATCAGATTCTGGTTCATTGCAGTAGTTGGTATCAACTAGTGTCATAACAATTTTATAAATGCCAGGGTTGGGATAGTTGTGGTTGATGGTATCAAAACCCATTACAACAGTAGGTGAACCATCTCCAAAATTTATTTTAAATGAATTACTTTTAAAAGGTTTTGCTGGTGGATGAATAGAACCTCTATTATCAAACTGATAGGTATTAGAAACACAATCGCCTACTTTTTTAAAAGTTAAATTGAGTTTAGCACTATCACTCCTAATTCTCATAGTTAAATAAGAAGTATCTACGATGTTACAGGTTGATGAATCCACAGAAATTAGTCTTACTCTATAGGTTCCTATATTTTGATACGCATGAGTAGTATCTGGTTTTGTGGTAGATACTTCTGGGCTGCCATCACCAAAATTCCAAGTATATTTCACCCCTTGAGCAATTGTATCAACAAATCTTACTAATAATGGAACGCAACCTGATGTATCACCATCGACTCCTTTGATTGAAGATCGAACTCCAGCACCAATACCCGTTAAATTGAAAGCAATTTTTATGGCTGCTAGATTACAATTTGGGGAGCCATTACTTGTGCTGTAAGCACCTGGCGTTGTTGGGAAAATTACACCAGGACTACTACAATTAGCACAAAGACTTTGATAGATGACACCCTCTCTGTCAAATCTACTTGTTCCTCCATCCACATGTTCACCTATACCACCATCTTGACCAAAATAATCGCCATAGAGTTGCGACCTTGCACCACGCTCTAAAACAAAGAAGTAAAAGTCGCTTCCATCTGTTGTTTTTTGAAGTGCATTCGGTGTAATAGATAATCCTCTAGTGCCACTATTTCGATAGTCATAATCAGAATTTATAGAGCCACCCCAACCAGAAACATATACATTCTCACACCTATCTACCAAAAAGGCTGTAGGGGAAATGTTAGGGTTTGAAGACTGAGTTCCCCAAGTTGTTGAGTAAACGAATGCACTTAAATCGGCTTTAAGTTTTGATATGTATTGACGCGAAAATGGTACATTGTATTGGGCATTTATTACTGGCCATTGCCCAGTAGTTGTACCCATAATGTATGGAAAGCCATTTTTATCGAACTGAATACCATAAACATTTTCTGCACCAGCAGTTCCAATAAAACTAGTTTTTAATAGTTGTGTACCATTTGGATTTAGAATTGCAACAAAACCATCGCACTCACCTCCTTGGTATTTAGTGTAAATTACATTTGTGGTATCTCCTGGAAAATTACCACTATTAGTACCCCCAGCTATATAAATGTTTTTATTAAAAGGATGAATTGCCAAAACAAATGCAGCATCATCATTGTTTCCGCCAAGATAAGTACTTGTTAAAACATTAGCTAAATCGTTTGAAAATCTCAAAAAAACGGCATCTTGCTTTCTAGCTAATATAGTGCTAGCACCTCCATTTGTTATTTGGAAAGCATTAGACGTAACAAAAAAATCTGTTGATTGTGTGCAAGATGCAATTAGAATATTATTCGATTCATCTACAATAACCTCGCTTCTTGCATCATCTCCATAATTTCTGTTTAAAGATAATGTGCCTTTTGGTGTTGTAGAATATTTAGGTTTGATGTTCATACCATCATCTCCAGTACCACCAATTTTCTTTGATGCTAAAATATTACCACTATTATCAAGCTTAGTTACAATAATATCTTTATCGCCACAGGGTCCAGAAAGTGGTAGCGTTACAGGATAATCTGTAGAGTTGGTTCTGCCAGCTATAACTAAATTTCCATTATTATCTACCACTAAACTGTGTGGTTGATCATTACCTGTGCTACCACCTATGTAAGTTGCATAAACTCTTGTGGTACCTAGTGGGTTAAATTTAATAATTCCAATATCGTATTGATTACCATCATCAGAATTGACTCCCCCTTGATAGGTTGAACCATTTGATGCGGGAAAACCTGCACCAAAAACAACACCACCTGCATAAAAAAAGCCTGCGGCATCGTAAGTTGCAGTAAAACCCCAATTATCAGCCACACTTCCTGTTAAAGTTGCAAAAATTTTTGTTGGGTCAATAATTAATGGTTGGTTTTTATCGTAATCACCAACTTTAAAAGTAAGAACGTTTGCTTTTAGTTTATAATAACAATCAATTTGTTTTCTACCATTCACAGAGGGTTGAAATGTGTATGGTGCAAGTTCTTCTTCTTCAGCAACAGCTGTTTTAATAATTAATTTCTCTTTTTTAATCTTCAATTCTTCAACGCCATCAAATAACAGTGCAATTAAATTGGGGTTTCCACCAGGATTTACAATAAAATCATACTTAATAGTTCCATTTCCTGTATAGTATCGTACATCAATATTTGGATAAATATTTTTATAGGTAATAGCTTGAAATATTTTGCATCCACTAGCCCATTTCGATTTATCGTTACCTATAAAATAGTTATTATAGCTTTCTTGTGGTTTTTCTGCAATGGCTTGTGGGTTTGGATTTGAACCCAAAAAGCTTACTTCGTAAACATTTGAATGCAATCCTAAACTATTACTTGCCACTGCTTTTTCTCCACTTGACTTTCCCTCAGGATGATAGTAATGATGTAATGCAAGTAAATCGGCTGCACTATGCTGCAACATTCTGTAGCCTCCATCTTTTTTCACAGCAAATGCTCCTGTTTTTAAATCCCCCTTAAAGGCAATATTATCAGCCCACTGACCTTTATTTTCCACAAACTCAAGATATGATTGTGAGAATGACTGAGTGAAAATAACCAAAAGGGATAAAAGTAATATTTGTCTTAATTTCATCATTTTATGAGTACTAATTTTTCAGTTAAAATTTTCCCATCCTCAGTAAATATACTTATTGAATAAGTTCCTTTTTTTAGAACTGATGTATTTACTTTGAAATAAGAATCGTTATCGTATGTTGGGGTTTGCCTTAAAACCATTTTACCTAAAGCATCGAAAATTTTTATTTCCATGGCCTTAAACTTACCTGTAACAAACACTTTACAAAAATCATTAGCAGGGTTAGGAACAATGTTCAAACTTGCAACATTCAAATCTGTAAAATTGACTTTAGCAATACCCGAAAAGTTTATTGTGCTATTAAAATCAACAGCTTTTATTCTGTAATAATTTTCAATGATAGGATTCTCATCATAGAAAGAATAGGTACTTTTATTTATAGCACTTACATTACCAATAGCTTTCCAATCCATACCATCTTTACTCCTTTCAATGATATATTCTTTAGTGTTGGTTTGTTGCAATAAAGTCCATTGCAACAAAGATTTTTTTCCTGAAGCTTTTGCATAAAATGAGCCGAATTGTACAGGTAGAATTTTAGGTGTTATATAAACTGGAGTTGATGTTGAATCGAGCAAATTATTTGCTGAATCGTAAACATAAAATTTCACAAAAGCACCACAACCATTGGTTACTGTTACGTCATCTACAACCCATCCTTTTAAATTGCCTAGTCCAAAATTTCCTACATCTGTACCTGTTCTAAATCTTAATTTCAAGTTTTTCCCAGCAAATGGAGTAATGTTAGCTATTGAATTTTGAAATCCATTTATACTACCTGAGAAAGCACTTTGATTAGCTAATGGTGCAGATGCGTCAATTATTGTATTGTAGCCGCTTTGTATAAAATTATTATCGATAGGCTGCCATGTAGTCCCATTATTTACTGACACCTCCACTAAACCTCCATCATAAACTGGTTCAAAATCATAGGTATGCCAAAAAGAAAGTAAGGATAAACCAATAGGTGAAAACACATTTGAAGTGAGTGTTTGTTCAGACAATGCATCAACATCTTCAGATTGCCAAGCAGTTGTAGGGCTATATGAAAACTGTGTTGTGGTATTCCATCCATTTGTGCCTAAAATAATAGCACTTATAAATCCTCCAGTAGTTTTAGTGTCTCTATTGTCGTTTATTATTGTATCTAAAGCACAGCCAGTTGATGATGCAGTTAAACTTAACTTGATACTATCTGATTGAAAAGGTTTTGAAAAATTAATATTTGAAAAAACAGCACTATCTGCATTGCTTACACCATTGCTGCTGCTAGCATAGGTGAAACCTGCTGGTATGATGGCTTTAATTTTATAATTGTTTGCGGGAGTTTTACATTGACAAGTAGCCTTTATATTGAATTCAATTGTACCAGTTGAAGGAATTGTTCTATAATTATCATTGTTAGATAATTCTACATTCATAGGAACATCAAAAGCAGCAATTTGATCATTAGTGCTGGTTGATGCACCTTGCTTTGCAGAAAAGCCCATACCTCTTCTAGCAAAGGCTTTCCAAATTGTGCATTTATGTCTTCCTCCATATAAAATATCATCTGCTGCTAAAATTGCGTCTCTTGAATCTAAAAAGCCAGGACTACAAGGTTGTAATTTTAAACCAAGCATTACTAAATTCAATGCAATTACATTCCCACCTATACTGCTTGAGTTGTAGAGATTGGGGCCAATAACATTTTCTTGTTTTATTATTTCCCAAGTCATATCCCATAAAGCAGAACACCATATTTCTCCAATATAATGAACTTGACCATTTGTAGCCATGTCTAAGTAAGTATGTGGATTAATACTCATATCTGTGGTGTATGGGAAGGTTCTAATTCCATAACCATTTGGCACTTGATTAAAGGCATACACCCCAATTGGTCTTTTAATATTTCCGTCATTGATTGTTGCAGTTGACCAAGTTGTTGTCATCATTAATGCTAAATAATCGCTCCAGCCTTCGCCTGCTTGTTCAGCATTATTTAAGCAAGATGAATTTGCAGCTCCTCCGGTTAGCCTTATTGAAATTCCATGACCGTATTCATGGCAAACAATTCCATTATCAATATCTCCATCAAACTGAATACCTGTTTGAAGCGTAGCATTAACTGTATTGCCAACTAATAACTGCCCTTCAATTGCAATACCATCATCTAAACCAATCATAACTGCTGGAATTGTAATAGAATTATCATTACCACCCATTGTAATTGGCTTATTTGTATTATAAATAATAATTACACCAATAGCACCAGCATTTTGAGCATTTTTTACTCGCTGTGTAAAAGTGCAACCAGTTTGTTGAGTATATTTTATTAGAGCAATTTTACCAGATAAATTATTGAATGCAGTGCTGCAAGCTGTATGTAATGTTCCTGTTGCATTGTCATTGTAATATACAATTTGACCCGTTTTGGGTCCAGTATTCTTAAGCAAATTGACAGCACTAATTGCACCTTCCTTTGTTGAATAAGAACCTGAAATAACTGATGGCGACAATATCTTTAAGTTTAAAGCACTGTTAAATAGATACATTTGCATAATCGCAGTATCACCATCTGGATTTGCCCAAAAATTGGCATTATTAACACCACCACCATCTTGTGCCTCTGCCAAAACAAAATCATTCCCCAACCCTCCTCTACCTAAATTATCTTTTTGAAAATTGCCAGCAGCTTCTGTAAATCCATATTGATATGTTACATCATGCAATACATTATTCCAATAGAACAAATTAGTAGTTGCAAAGTTTCTGTTAGATGTTGTAGTTGGTGGCTGACTAAAATCTGGTGTAAAATTAAAATTCAGGTTAGGCATTGCAGTATTAGATGTAGTCCATCTGCCAGGAGCATCAATATTTAAACTATCATCATAAGCAAAAACATTGTTTCCACGTGTTGTATTATAATTATTACTGCCATCAAAATGCCAACCATAAGTAATGGCATTATTACCAACGCCTGCTCTATTCCAGGGGTTTGTTTCTATTGCAACACCATTTGCAAATCTATTTTCATAAGGGTATCTTACAACATTATACAATGCTGAGGTTGTTGTTGGTGGTGGTACAATGGGCTCAAAGTTTTCTTCTTTATTAAATATTTTTAAAAAATCACTTTCAAGCGTAGTTGGTTTTATTATTGAATGTGGAGCAGTTTCGTAAATAGTTTCATTAATTTTTTCGACAATATTTCCAGTAAATGCATCTATTTTTATGTTCCAATTATCTGAACTATTAATTGGCGATAAACTTACAGCCCAAACTAAATTAACTTCATTTGTACTATCATTCATCATCCATAAAAGTTCAGCTTTAATGTTTCTTTTTAAAAAATTACCCTTAGAAAAAGTGATTATTTTTTGTGCATTGAATAAGTCATTTACTTCTGCAATATCATCAACATCTAAAATTTGTAAATAACGTATTGCATTAATAGCTGCATTTTTAGCTGTTATTAGTGGGTTTGAACTTGGAGCTATTGCAGCAATCTTATTAACAAATTTACCAGAATGATATTGCAATTGATCACTTTTAAATACTGCTGTTTGTATTTTATTATAAACCTTAATGCCCTTGTAATTTTGTTGAAAATAAATAAATGTCAATTCTGTTTTTTCGTCAAGATAAGCATTTGTAATAATGGGCACTTGAGATTCGCTGATAATAATGTTTAGTTTTTTTGAATTGTTTTTTATCAATTCAAATGCTTTTGCTTTATCAATATCTTGAGCAAATAATTGATTAAAAAACAAAACAAAGGCAATAACTGTTTTTTTAAAATTCATATATGTATTTACAAATTAATTTTATTTATACTAGTAAAATTTGTGATTTACGAAATCTTACTCCATCCTGTTCTTCCCTTTTGCGATTGAAGGTATTTCCTTAAAGGGCTATTTTTCTCTAATGTAATTTCTATATCATTAGAAAGTAATTGATCAGCTTCGAATTTAGCAAGTTCTAATATCTCTTTATCATTAACTATTGACGCTAACTTGAAACTTAATGCACCACTTTGTCTTGTACCTTCAATATCACCTGGACCACGAAGCTCTAAATCCTTCTCAGCAATTTTGAAGCCATCATTCGTTTGACACATTATATTGATGCGTTCTCTACTCTCAACGCTGCTTTTGCTACCTGTTAAAAGTATGCAAAAACTTTTTTCGCTACCTCTACCTACTCTACCTCTTAACTGATGCAATTGCGATAAACCAAACTTTTCAACACTCTCAATAACCATTACACTTGCATTAGGCACATTTACACCCACTTCAATTACAGTTGTAGCCACCATTATCTGACACTCTCCATTAACAAAACGTTGCATATTGCTATCTTTTAATTCAGATTTCATTTTGCCGTGTAGCATACTAATGCTGTATTTATGCTCTGGAAAAAAAGTTTTTACCTGTTCGTAACCTTGTGTTAAATCTTCATAATTTACTTTCTCGCTTTCTTCAATCAATGGATAAATAAAGTAAGCTTGTCGTCCTTTATCAATTTCACTTCTTACAAATTCCATTACACTTGCACGTTTCATTTCATTTCTTGCAACTGTAGCAATGGGTTTTCTACCTGGTGGCAACTCGTCCATTACGCTATAATCTAAATCTCCATAAGCTGTCATAGCAAGAGTTCTAGGAATTGGGGTAGCAGTCATTACCAATACGTGTGGTGGCACAGTAGCTTTTTTCCAAAGTGCAGCACGTTGTGCTACACCAAATCTGTGCTGTTCATCTACAACAACAAAACCAAGATTTTTAAACTGAACAGACTCTTCAATAAGGGCGTGTGTGCCAACAACAAAATGAATAGTGTCCTCTGCTAAACCCTTTAAAATATCTCTACGCTCTTTTATTTTAGTACTGCCTGTTAACAGTCTAATTTCTAAACCAGTATCCTTAAGTAATTGGCCAATACCATTATAATGTTGTTGTGCTAAAATCTCAGTGGGAGCCATTAAACAACTTTGGTAACCATTATCGGCAGCAATTAACATTGAAAGCAGTGCCACAATTGTTTTACCACTACCTACATCTCCTTGTAACAATCTATTCATTTGTGACCCACGGGCTGTATCAGTTCTTATTTCCTTTAAAACCCTTTTCTGTGCATTGGTTAATGCAAATGGTAAATGATTGTTATAAAAATTATTAAAATGGGTTCCAACTTTTTCAAATACAACACCTTTATTGGCTCTATGCCTTTGCATACGAATTAGCCCCAAACGAACCTGTGCCACAAATAGCTCTTCAAATTTCAATCGTTTAATAGCAGCCTTATATTCAACTTCATCTTTTGGAAAATGTGCAGCCCTGTAGGCTACATTTCTTTCCATCAATTGTAATTTGTCAATAATATCAAATGGCAGATTTTCTTCAATATCGGTTGGCTTTAATTGAAAAAAAAGTTGATGCGTAATTTTTGCAATACTTCTACCATTTAATCCTTTAATTTTTAATTTTTCTGTTGTGGGATAAACTGGCTCAAGAAATACTTTTCCACCAGCTTTTTGTGGTATAAATATCTCCATTTCGGGATGCACTATTTGTGCCTTGCCATTAAAAAACCCAACTTTTCCAAAAACTAAATAATCACTTCCTTCAACCAAATTTTTTTGAACATAATTAATGCCCTGAAACCAAGTTAGTTCCAGATCACCAGTTTTGTCTCTAATGGTAGCTACCATTCGCTTGGCAAACTTCTCTCCCATTACATCAAAACTTAATAGCCTGCCTGCGACTTGTATATATTCTGTATCGTAATTAATATCTGCGATATTTGAAATTTTGGTTTTATCAATATGCCTAAATGGAAAATGATTGAGCAGGTCGTCGAAAGTATAAATACTGAGTTCTTTTTTCAAGCTTTCACCACGCAAAGGCCCTACACCTTTTAAGTATTCAATGGGAGATGATAATATATGTAGATTTTGATTGATTGAAATATAAATTAATAGCAACAAATTTATGTACAAAAGCAATGATTTTAAATTGTTCTATCATTTACTTTTTATTCCTTGGATATAAAATTCATAACTACTGTTGTTGATTAATAAAACTGAGAATCTATTAAGATATTATTAATTGATAATACAACATCTTTATAGTTTTTTTAACACAGTTCTCACTATTCTTGCAGAATATTGAAAAAAGAATATCGTTAAAAGACTAAAAAAACAAAAAATGAAGCGTGTATTGCTTCTTGCATTATTTATTTTTATATCAGTACAAGCAACTTTTGCACAATATTATTTACGTGGCATAGTAAGAGATGAAAAAGGAAATGCTTTAACCGAAGTTAAAATAAAATTATTTTCTACTGGCAGATACCCACTTACAAATGGTAATGATGGAAGTTTTGGATTTCCAACTAAATTACCAATAGATACTATGTATCTTAATTTAGATGGATATGAACCATTGAAAGTTGCATTAAATACCAATCAATATAATACAGTAACAATGAAACTGCTTAATGAAGTAGTTTCTATTCGTAAAAACTTGTTAGCATCAAAAACCAAAGATTTAGATGTAGATGCAGCAGGATTACTTGAAAATAGTGGCGAAAGTTATTCAACCTTAATAGAAAATCCTTTTGTAAAAACACAAACGAACCCCGAAACTGGTTTTAGTTTAAATGTAGATAGAGCAGCTTACAGCAACATACGTCGATTTATTAATAATGGTTTAACTGTGCCAGTTGATGCTGTTAGAATTGAAGAAATGCTTAACTATTTTGACTTTAGAGACAGTATAAATATTGAAAGTAAAAAAATAACTTGTAAAACTTACCAAACTACTTGCCCTTGGAATAGTAGTAATAACTTGCTTTTTATAAATTCTAGTTTTCCTAAAGTAAATCTTGATAGTGTTCCTGCTAGCAATTTAGTTTTCTTAATTGATATTTCTGGTTCTATGGAACGGCCAAACAGGCTGCCATTATTACAAGCTGCTTTCAAAATGCTTGTTGATAATCTTAGAGAAAAAGATAAGGTAGCTATTGTTACTTATGGTGGTGGTGTTGATGTTGAACTTGCATCAACTAGTGGAGCTGAAAAAAAGCATATAAAAAATGTTATTGATTCTTTAGAAGCTGCTGGCGACACTCCAGGAGCTAATGCCATTAAAGTAGCTTATGCAGTGGCAAAAGATGGTTTTATTGTTGGTGGAAATAACAGAGTTATCCTAGCTACCGATGGAGATTTTAATGTGGGACAAACAACTGATAAAGAATTAGAAGACATTATTACCATACAAAAAAATAGTGGCATTTATTTAACTTGTATTGGCGTTGGAATGGGCAATTACAAAGACAGTAAACTTGAAACTTTAGCTAAAAAAGGAAACGGAAATTTTGCTTATTTAGATAACATACAAGAGGCAGAAAAAGTACTGGTAAAAGAATTTACTAAAACAGTTTATGCAGTGGCAAAAGATGCTTTTGTGAGTGTAAAATTTAATAGCAATGTAATTAAGCAATACAGACTGATAGGATTTGATAATAAAAAAGATGCAGCCACGGATGCTACTAGTACAATGGCAGGTGGTGAAGTAGGAAGTGGACATAGTGCAGTAGCTGTATTTGAAATAGAACCTGTAAAATCTAATTCTGTTTCTAATGACCATATTGCAGAAGTTTTGTTACAATACAAAAAAGAAAGAGTTGACAGTAGTATTGTTATTAAAACCTTTATTGCTAATAACAAACCAGTAAAAATAGATTCTGCTGAGGCAAATTTAAAGTTAGCAACCGCATTATGTATGTATGGTTCTTTATTAAAAAAATCGAAGTATGCCAAAGGCTTTGACTTGGATGACATTACTAATTTAGTAGAGCCTGCTTTAAAGAAAGACAATTATTTACACAAAGAGTTTTTAGGATTATTAGAAAAGACTAATGAAATATATCAATTGAATAAAAACAAGAAGAAAAAGAAAAAGAAAAAAGTTGACAAAAAATAAGTAGAATAAACATCAACTGTACCATATTTCATACAAAGTGAAGACAATTAACCCTCTATAATTTTAGCTATCCCAAATGCAGCTGTAGCTGCTGCAGCACCAATTAACATTACTCTTATACCACCTTGCAGAGGATTTACACCTGTAATTCTACTTTTGAAATACCCAAAAATGAATAAGCAAATAAGGGTAACAATTACAGATATTTTGAGGGCATCAATTGAGTTATGAATAAAGAAATAGGGCGATAGAGGAACTAATCCACCAACAATATAACTAACACCAATATTAAATGCACTGCGTGATGCACGCTTTGGGTCTGGCTCGTCCAAATGCAGTTCGTGTTTCATCATAAACTGCACCCATTTATCTTTATCCTTAATAATTTCCTCGGTTGCTCTATGCTGAATTTCTTCACTTAAACCCCATTCTTTAAACACTTCTTTTACTTCTGCAATTTCAATATCACGTTTGTGTTCCACTTCATCATACTCTCTTTTCAATTCACTTCTGTAATGATCTTCCTCTGTTTTCCCAGCCAAATAACCACCCAAACCCATTGCAATAGAACCAGCTGCTATTTCTGCAACACCAGCAATTACAATAACAGAAGTTGAGTCAATGGCACCACTTAAACCTGCAGCTAAAGCAAATGGAACAGTTAATCCATCGCTCATACCAATAACAATATCAGTTAACAAATCGCTGCTTTTTAAATGTTCTTCGTGATGATGAAGATGCGTGTCATGCATAAGTTTTGAATTATGAATTATGGTTTATTAATTTGGCATTGAATACTGTTTCGAAGTTCATTTTTACTTTTTCTTTCACTTCATTCATATCTACTTTTCTACCTAGTTCTTTTTGCAAAGAAGTGACCTGCTTATTTACAATACCACAAGGAACTATATTGCCAAAATATGATAAATCTGTATTTACATTAAAAGCAAAACCGTGCATTGTTACCCATCGGCTGCATTTGATTCCAATAGCACAAATTTTTCTTTCTCTACCTTTCATTTCAGTATCAATCCAAACCCCCGTTTCTCCTTTGCTCCTCTCTCCTTTTATGCCATATTCAGCCATAGTAAGAATGATGGTTTCTTCAATATTTCTTAGATACCAACCCAAATCTGTCTTGAATTTATCCAAATCTAAAATAGGATAACCAACCAATTGTTCTGGACCGTGAAAGGTTATATCGCCACCACGATTGATATGAAAATATTCTATACTTTTTTGAAACAATTCCTGTTCAGAGATTAATATATTTTCTTCATTTCCATTTTTTCCTAATGTATAAACTGGTGGATGCTCAACAAATAATAAATGATGGGTAGTTGATTGATGCTTACTGATATCTTCTATTTCTCTATTGTTAGCCTTAATATCTACATTATACTTTAGTAAAGATTCCTGATAATCCCAAACATCTTTATATGGCTTAATTCCTAAATCCTGAAATAATACTTGTTGCATTTTGCAAAGGTAAATGTTGATTGTTTAGTAATATTATCTATTGCCCCACCATAAAAACTGCATTGCAGAAAAGTTGTTTTCCATTTTCCCAAAACAATCTAAACAAAGGATTATCAGCAAGGAAAACCACACTGCCATTGCCCATTTCATACACACCAAAAAGGGTTCCATCTTTCAACTTATTTTTTACTTTAAATCCAGTGAAACCTGTTACATAGTTATCATTTTTCAGCACACCTACATTCCAACCATCTTTCATAAATTCATAAATATTGGCATCTTGTTTTAGTGTGTAATAGGTATTACCATAGCCATAAGCCAATGGATGTGTATTATCTAACTCAACTTTATAAATTGCTCCAGGAATATTATTAGGCAAATCATCTCTTTCTCTATTGCCATATTTCTTTAAAGCAGCATAGCCACTATCAGCTTTATCATCTTCCTTTTCAGCTTTGTTTTTTATACCAAAATCTCCATTTTGTGCCAATAGATTAACGGCACCTTGAATAGCAACTAATCTGCCGCCAGCTTTTACAAAATCTTTTAATTTTTCTGCATTAGCTTTATCATTTAGGCTTTTATAATTTCCTTCTGGCATAATAATAACATCATATTTTTTCAAGTCTAATCTGCCGATATCTGCAGCATTAATAAGGCTTAAAGGATAGTCTAATTCATTGTCAAAAAAGCACCAGCTTTCACCTGCATCAGTAACAGAAGTTTGTTCTCCACTTAATAAAGCAACTTTAGGAGCACTAATCAAACGCACATCAGGACTGCCAAAATCAGAGCCTTTATCAACAAAACCACTGTGAACAGCAACTGGATGAATGTTAAATTTTCTGGCTCCATCATTAACAATTTTCTTCCAATCAACAGTAGCATTTCCATTGGATAAAACAATTAATGTTCCTGGCAAATAATTTTTATCATCAATAGTAAATGACTTGGTAGCATATCTCACTTTCACATTATTCTTTAATAAGTAAGCCAAATATTTTGCACTATTTAAACTATTAAAAGGTATCAACGCACCATAGTCAAGAAAAACTATTCTTTGTAGTTGGGCTGAATCATTTTGCTCTGCTATTTCTTTTCTTTCTTTTAAAGCATATCCATCAACGCCATACACATAAGGCAGGCTCCAGGCTGTAATATCATAAGTAGCACTATCACTTAACTTCCCTTTAGGCTCCAGCAAAACTGTTACAAACGCACTGCGAGATTGATTTACAGAAACTGCAATTGAATACTTTTTGGCAACGATACTTTCCTCTTTTCCTGTAGCGTAATTATAACCAATTCCCTTGTTGTTTGTTTGACCATAAATAATACCATTGGCATCTAATAAATTGGTTACAGCCTTTAATTTATTTTCATCATCACTCGTTAAAATGTAAGTTTTGTAAGTACTGTTTTTGCTTTGAATAATTTCGCTGAAATATTTACTAAATTCATCAACCAATTGCTTGGCATTTTTACTGGCAGTCTCAATAGTACTCATACTTGTTGTGAAATGATGCAATGCCCTGTCTGCAAGTGTTAGCACCTCTCCTGCATTTGTTTTAACAGATAAACCAGCACGAATGCCTCCTTGCTCGTAAGTCATACCTACACTACCGTTATAAGTGGGATATGTATCACCATAAGATGGATAGAACAAATCAAATATTTGTTTGGTAAAATACAGCCAACCATTGGCGTCAAAATACTTGCTATGGTTCTTTCCTATTTGTGTTTGAAAATTTCGTTGCCAAGGTGTAATTACTTCGTGAAAAGGCTCTGCTGCAGGAGCAAAATAATAAGGCTCATTATAACCTTGTTCATGAAAATCAACGTGCACCTGAGGCATCCATTCTAAATACTTTTTTACTCTTTGTTTACTTTCAATTTGTGTTTGCCACGCCCAGTCTCTGTTCAAATCAAAATTGTAATGATTGGTTCTACCACCAGGCCATGGTTCGCTGTGTTCACGAGCGTATGGATTTTCATTTGAAATACTTCCTTTGGTTTGATTGTACCAATGTACATATCTGTCTCTTCCATCGGGGTTGAGGCAAGGATCAACAATTACAACAGCATGCTTCAACCATTCATTGAGTTGTTCGTTTTTTCCTGATGCCATTTCATAAAGTAATTTCATAGCCACTTCGGTAGAGCTTGCTTCATTTCCATGAACATTATAACTCATCCAAACAACAGTAGGCATGTCTACATGACCTTCTGCCCCATTGTTAAATCCAGCCAAATTAAGGTTGTTGTTTTTTATTTGCTTGAGGTTATTAATGTTTTCTGCCGAGGATACGATAGCAATCATCAATGGTTTTCCCTCATTCGTTGTGCCATAATTTTCAAGTTTCATAACAGTGGGCAACTTCTCAGAAAGGTATTGCAGGTAATTGACAACCTTGTAATGTTCAGTGAATGATGCACCAAGCTGATATCCTAAAAACTCATCAGGACTTTTAACAGGTTGTGCAGTACTAAATTTGAAAAGAGAGAACATCAAAATGGAAATAAAATACCTCATGCTTAGTTGATTTATTATTCGGTAAAAGGATTTTGATTGAAGACAATTTCACGAGCAGAATTTTAGTTGAGTGGAAAAAAAACTCAATTGAAATTATACATGTGAAGTCGAGAACATTTTAATTTTAAAATAGAGGCCGAAATTATTGAATCTCTTGGTTAAAATATGAATGCATTTAGCCGAAACATATTTAAAAGGCATAAAAATGGAAAAAAAGGGGTAAAATCATGTCTGTTTGCAGTAAATCAGGTGAATTTTAGGTTTATACCGATTGCATCCTTATCAGTTATGGTTATTTTTACGAATAATTTAATTTAACTGAAAAGGGTTCTCAAAATAACGTCGGTATTTCTGTCAATCTTACTGGTGCTATTGCTATCAGCTTACCTCCTTTTACATCTTTCGTCAGTCCAAACATGGTTAGCACAAAAAGCTATTAAAACTCTGTCAAAAGACTTGAATACTTCTGTTGGCATCGGTAAAGTTGATTTTAGTTTTTTCCACAATTTAAAATGCGAAGACGTTTACATCCTCGATCAAAAAAAAGACACTATTCTGAAAATAGGATCTGCAGAAATCGAAATGAACGATTGGTTCTTCTTA